>JBDRSZ010000441.1:0-9021 GCA_043824415.1 bacterium
AACGAACTCGCCGGATCGGCACGATACGACCCAGGTTGATTAACAGCACCCAGCAACGTGATCCTTATAAGAGGACGGACATAGACGTACGGATCTTGGAGATATAGAGAATATTTTTCTTCGAGACTCTGCCTGATCTCATAAATCGTCCGGTCTTTTACGCGCACTTCTCCAATCAAGGGCATGATAATGAACCCTTCCGGATTGATGGGGTAATCTCCGTTGAGATTGAGGTTCAATTTCTCATTTTGCTCTTGCAGCAACCGCAGCTCCCAGATTTGGATTCTGACAGCGTCTCCTGGTTGAAAAACAGTCAATGATCTGGCAGATCTGCTCAATTGCTGATCAGCTTGAATCTGAGCAGTAACCTCGTGAGAAAGAACCATATTCCACAAAAAAAATACGGCGATAACATGTTGAAAAACAGTTCTGCGTTTACAGCGTATCATCACGTCCATCCTTCTATTCCATGAACACGAAACATCAATACTTTGAATAATGAATGAATGCAAATAACATACCATAAAAATTGAACTTCAGATACTGATATAACATCAAACAATATCGCACAATTTTCAATAAAGACCCAAGGATTATGAAACAAATGTAATCAGTATGACAGACATTTCATCATGACAGGAGCCATTTCCTATAAAATCATATAAAAAAGCATCCGTAAAACGGATGCTGCATCCACTCCCATAATCCGATGGCATTCTCCCTTCATCGAGATCGGTAAAAACGATACCGTTTCTCCCTCGTCTCAAGGTCGAGTTTGCTGAGTAAAGAACGCGTCCGAAACCAGCCCATCCTCACAGATCCGTACTTCTCCGTATGCAACTGCTTGCGTATTGTTCGAGTTCCCCAAGTTGGATTCTCAACCACAATAAGCTTCACCTTTTCAATCAGGGGCAAATCCGCAACCGGAATTTTCGGGGGCAACATCTCCACTGTTGCAGCATGTCCTTTTCGATCAACAGATGCTTTATGACTTGGTTTTACCGAATCAGTCGTCTTGTGTACAGGAGGTTGCTTAACATACCCTTCCATCTTTGTTATATCGATTCCACGAATGATATCAAACTCGTTAATCGCCTCTTCGATCGATTCATAATAATTGAGAATTCGATTGAATTCCAACATCTCGAAAACTTCGAGAACCTCAGGACTCATCCGAACGATTTTCAAATCACCGCCTTTTTCTCGGATGTTTTTCAATTCACCCACAAAAACACCCCATCCGGCACTGCTGATGTACGTCACGCTCCCAAGATCGGAAACGATTTGATACTGTTTCTTTCCGATCAATTCTTGAATGACTTTGGTCACTTCCTGACACGTCGTTGTATCCACATATCCTAAAATCTGAATGAGTGCGATATCCAGGCGCGTGCCCACATAATTCAATGAAATTTTAATACCCTGCATTCAGCTCCCCTCCGGCTTCTCCATATCATCTCTTTTTCGAAATACATTTTCCATACAACTGGACGTACTTCTTTGCAGAATTTTGCCACGACAGGTCTGTTTGCATGCCAGCATTCATAATCTGTAACCACGTATTTCGATCCCCGTACGTTCTGACGGCTTGCTTGATCGCTTTTAACATATGAGATACCTTCGCATCGTTGAATACAAATCCCGTGCCCTTGCCGGTTTTAGGATCGTACGGCTGCACAGTATCGGCCAATCCCCCTGTGTTTCGAACGATGGGTACTGTGCCATACTTTAAACCATACAGATGCGTCAATCCACACGGCTCAATTTTAGAAGGTGAAAGAATCATGTCCGCACCCGCTACAATCAGATGTGCCAAAGCATCATTATAAGTGAAATTGACTCCGACTCGATCTGGATATTTTTTTCTCAGGTTTTCAAAATACTTTTGATATGCTTTATCGCCCTGACCCAAAAGGATAAATATGAAATCCATTCTCATGATTTCATCGAATCCTTCCTTAACCAGATCGATGCCCTTCTGTTCTGTCAAACGAGATACCATCGCAAGAACGGGTTTGTGATCCGATACGGGCAGTCCGAACCTTACCAAAAGAGCCCGTTTGTTCTCATCTTTTCCGCTCGGATCAAGAATACTGTACTTCTTAGGAATGAGATCGTCCGACTCCGGATTCCACACAGACTCATCAATGCCGCTCGCAATACCGGAAAAACGATCCTTGTACGATTTTAGTAAATCTTCCATCCCGCAGCCGAATTCAGAATAGGACCGAACTTCTTCGCCATAACTCGCACTTACGGTGGTGAGGATATCCGCAAAACGGATTCCTTCTCTTAAAAAATTGAATCGTTCCCGAGAGGCTGTCGGGCTTCCTTCAAATATAAAATCTTCGTTTACTCCCATGCAGGAAACACAAGAGGAATCGAAATCTCCCTGTGCCGCAAAGTTATCCACCGTGAGAACAGAACAGATCTTACTGAAAAAAGGATCGTCTTTATGAACTACCCTTAAAAAAAACGGAACGAGGGCTGATTGCCAGCCGTAGCAGTGGATGATATCGGGCTGCCACTGAAGTTTGGTCAACGTCCCTAAAACCGCTTTAGAAAACAGGATGAATCGTCGATCGTTATCGGAGTAATCTTCGCCGCTCTTCGGATCTGAGTACAGACCGTCTTTAAAGAAAAATGGTTTGTAATCGATAAAATAGACTTGCACCTTCGAATTCGGGAGAAATGCTGATTTCACATGAACATTAATATTTTTTTTGCCCAAAGAGACTGGGATATTCTGGAGACGAATCACATCCCTCAACACATATTTTCGTTCATTGATTATACGGTATTGCGGTGAAATAATCCGTACATCATGTCCAAAATCCTTTAAAACTTTAGGAAGAGCGCCGCCGATATCTCCGACACTTCCTGTCTTGGCAAATGGAGCAACTTCCGGAAAAACCATCAATAATTTTAACTTTCCTTTCATGCGTCTTCCTCAAAAGGATTTATCATAAAGAAAAGGATCACCATTCCACTTATGGAAACGGTGAAAAGTTTAAAGAACGACTTCTTAGTAATCCTGCCTGTATCCGGCAGGCGCTGGAGTGTCCAAACAAATACGGATAACCACTCCACGGGACAGAGAATAAAATCCTTTTCAGCCTAATAGAATTCAAATAACACACGGGAGAATGAAGTGTGAGAAAATATTGCTGGATATGATCCATCATACGGTTCATTTCACGGATACATCAGTAGAATCTTCAGAAGTACAGAGTACAGCTTTGATATGTACTGCCTCTCCCTTCTTCTGCAATGTATCACTTCCGCAGAAGTTTGATAACAAAGACAGCAAAAAATTGGAAAAAAGAATCATTTGATCCGGTTAAGGTATCGTTTGGCAGTACTGACATACTCGCTCGTCGGATAATTATCGATTAATTTCTGCAACTCTCTTCTCGCCATTTCTCTATCGTTCAGACGATCGTAGCAAAGACCCAATTTAAGCTGGGAGGCATCATCTTTATTGGATTGTCCGAAAAAGAAAACCCTCTCAAAAGCCAAAATCGCCTGACGGTACTGTCCCAAACCATAATAACATTCACCAATCCAGTACTGGCAATTATCAGAAAGTGAATGTTTCGCGTTCATTTCCAGAAGAGCTTCAAATTTCTGTAAAGCCTCACGATACCGGCGGGCAAGGTAATCTTGACGCGCTTCTTGATACCGGCCATCGAACGACGACGATTTCCATCCTTCTGTCCCAGTCGCGGGCAATCCTCGCGTGCTCGCATCTCGATCTTTCTGCAGCAAATCGATCGTCTCTTTCTGTTTCAGCAAATCCTCTTGGAGAGTCTTTTCCTTCGTATCCAGAGCAGCTTGCTTATCCTCCAACTTCTGGACTTCTTCCTTCAAGCCGACATTCTCATCTTTCGACTTCGCTTGCACTGCGTCGGTTTTTCCTTCCTCGACGACGCCCAACAACTTCAATACATCGTCTTCTGCGATTGTCTCATCTTTCTGTTTATCAGTTTTTGTATCTGTCCGCTTATCTGTTAATCCCAAAAGCGCATCAATATCGGCGTTTTCGTCCGTCGGGGTTTCCTCTTTCACTCCTCTCGACGTAGTCCCGCATCCTGATACGAAGAAAATACCGAGAACGACGAGGGTGATCAGGATGAGCTTTTGATGCCGTATCGTTTCCATGATCCCTTCCTCCTCATGATCTGATTGGATAACTCATTATGTTATAATTTATTGAAAATAATCGAAAGAATCAAGGGCTTTTAATCGAACGGTTTGGGAAACGGAACCGACATCGTACCCCCCTGGTAGAGTTGAAAGTGTTTGGGAAAGCAGATATAGAGGGGCTGAGGGAGTGGATGGCAACATGGGGAGGGGACGGGGAGTGTACCCGGGCGCCGCAGCCCCGCTCACCATTAAATACCCTTTGGGATTTTCTCCTGTCTGTCGTATCTTTAAAGAAACTTCAGAAGAAGGAGAATGGGACCGATTACATACTTTGATATGATGCGCCATAGTAAAGACCCGAAATTTTTAAGGTACAAAATGGTTTGTTATGCCAAAGAGCATGGCGTGAAACCTGCGGCCGCTATATTCAACACGACACCCAAGACCGTGCGCAAATGGCTCCGTAGGTGGGAACCAGGCTCTATGGAGGGGCTTTCTGAAAAGAGCCGAGCTCCCAAGAGACCTCATGTCTATATCACAAACCAGCAGCGTCAAGAGGTCATTGACCTGAAAAGGGCGCTGCCCTCGTTTGGAGCCGAACGAATCAAGAAAAACAACGGGCTTTGTCTGAGCGAGAAGGCCATCAGGCGCATCTGGAGAGAAGAAGGCCTTCTGAAGAGAAAACGCAAGAAACACAAGACCAAACAAGACCTTCGTGCTGTAAAAGCGCTCTGGAGGCTGTTTGAGCAAATCTCCATCGATACCAAAGACTTAGAAGATATTCCAGAGCTGTGGCCTCAAATCAGAGCCTTAGGGCTACCTAAAATCCAATACACGGCCAGAGAAGTCGTTTCCGGCTTGCAGTTTCTCGGATACGCCCAAGAAAGATCCCTCATCTATGCCGCTCTCTTCGCACAAAGACTTATCGGACATCTCCTCAAGTCCGGGGTCGATCTGGAAGGCTCTCGAGCTCAGACAGACAACGGTTCAGAGTTTATCGGAGCCTGGAATGCGAAAGATGACAGCATCTTCACCAAGACCATAACCGCCGTGCCCGGATTCCAGCACATCACCATTCCGCCAGGTGCACATACATGGCAGGCCGATGTCGAAACAGTTCATCGACTCATCGAGGATGAGTTCTACGAAGTCGAACAGTTCACAAGCAAAAATGACTTCATCCAAAAAGCTGCTTCCTACAACCTCTGGTTCAATGTCGAAAGAACAAATTCCTACAAAGGAAACCGTACACCCTGGGAAATCGTGCATGAACGAAATCCAAAACTGAATCCTATACTACCCGCTTTACCCCCTGTCTTCTTGGACAAACTCTATTTTCAAAGAACTAATTATTATCACAAAGGGGGGGACGATGTTATTCCGGATCCCTCTTTAATCGAACGGTTCTCACGTCTGCGCAGTCCTATAAAAAGAACAAGGCCGATGAAAAACAACAATAAGGAGATCGCCTGGTTGATCGTGAATCCGAAATCGAACAGGAAAAACTTGACCGACGATTCATAGTATCGAACAAAATCGACCGAGAAGCGAAAAACTCCGTAGAGCATGAAGAAGACAGAGAGGACAAAACCATCGAACCTGGGTCTCCTGTCCAGTAAGAGAACGGTAATGAGTATGATCAGACCGTAGAATGACGAGTAAAGCTGCGTCGGATGCAGGTGAAGGCCCTGAAGTACAGGCTCCGATCCGGCCGGGCTTGACAGAGGAAACTTCACGCCCCACGGTAAATCGCAGGGTTTTCCGTAGCAGCAGCCGGTCAGGAAACATCCGATGCGGGTAAGCGCAATGCCCAAGGCAAATGCCGGCACCATAACATCACAGAGTTTCAAGACGGGAATCCGTTTGACTGCACAAAAAATGAGGATCGATGCCAATACCAAAACCACGCCCCCCAACATCGTCAATCCTGCGAGACCTATTTCCCCTGAACTCTGGAACGGATTGAACGTATCCGTCCAGTGTCCGCGGAATTCATCCAAATGCGTCACAACATACAAAAGCCGGGCGCCGACGATCGCACTGAACACAATGATGAGCGAAAGATCCATCACACGATTTTGATCGATTCCCCGTTTGCGCGCACGGTACATAGACCAGTATATACCGGCCAAGAATGAAATCGCCAGCAGTAAGCCATACGAGCTGATGACAAACCGTCCGAAATGGAACAGAACTGGATGCATCGAATGAATCCTCCCGTCTATTTAATTCTTGAACGTCCCTATCTTAATGTCGGAAATGCCTCAATCCCGTGAACGCCATGGCCACGCCCAACTCATCGCAAGCCCGGATGGAATCATCGTCCCGTTTCGACCCTCCTGGCTGGACGATGTACCGAATCCTCGCTCCCGCAGCAGCCCGAACCGTATCGTCGAAGGGAAAAAATGCGTCCGAGGCCAGCACCATTTCACCGAACGCTTTCCGGCAATATGCCTCGAAGGATGGTTCCGGAGAGATGCGATCGTACTCGATTTGAACGTTTTCAGTCGCTTTCGTCACGGCCAATTTTCGGAGCGAATCCACACGGTTCGGCTGACCGGCTCCCATCCCCACAACCTGATAGAATCCAGGGTGGTACTCCCTGCCCAGAACAATCGCGTTCGACTTCGTATGCTTGCATGCTTTGGTCACGAATTCGGCGAGCCGTTTCTTGCCCTCGCTGAAAATTTTCTTCGTGACCGTCTCAAACCCGTCCCACACAGTCAAATCCCTCTCCATCTCCAACATGCCGCCCGTGATCTTACGGTAGGTTATCCGATCCAACGCCCCCCCATCCAACGATCCCACCCTCAGAAGACGGAGGGCTTTCGTCTTCGACAGGAGCTCCAAAGCATCGGGCGCGAAATCGGGAGCCACGATGACCTCCACAAACTTGGTGGGCACTTCCTGCGGGACGTACTTGCCATCCTGCACAAGATAGCCGATATGCTTCACGTTTTTCCCCTTAAGAAACTTGGCAAAAGCCAAATCAACCGTGGTGTTGCAGGCGATGACCGAACCGAATGCAGAAATGGGATCCCCGGCCCAGGCGTTTTCGAGAGCCTCCGCTACGGACGCACCCGTCGCATAGCCGCATGGATTCGTGTGCTTGATCACAGCCACGCCGATCTGGCCGGAGAGGTCCTTCACCGCCTCCAAAGCGGCATCCGCATCGACATAGTTGTTGTACGACATCTCCTTGCCGTGTACAATCTCCGCGGTGGCGACTGAAGGTTCGCTGCTCTTTTCATCGATGTAAAACGCGGCGCGCTGATGGCTGTTCTCGCCGTACCGAAGTTCTGTGCCCTTGTTGTACCGCAGTCGGAGGATGCGTTCATCCAAAAACGCACTGGAGAGATACCGGTCGATGGCGCTGTCATAGTCCGCCGTCCTCTGAAAAACTTTCGCGGCGAGCCGCTTCTTCGTCTCAACGGAAACCTCGCCTTTCTCACGCAGCTCCTGAATGATTCTCCCGTAATCCGAAGGATCGGTCACCACAGCCACGAAACGGTAGTTCTTCGCCGCGCTCCTCAACATCGTCGGACCGCCGATGTCGATATTTTCTATCGCCTCTTCCAGATCGACGTTTTCTTTGGCGACCGTTTTCTCAAAAGGATACAAATTCACGACGACGAGGTCGATCCAATCGATCCCCGCTGCCTCAGCTTGGCTTCGATGTCCCGGATTGTCCCTCAAGCCCAAGAGAGCACCGTGTATTTTCGGATGAAGCGTCTTCACCCGCCCGTCCATCATTTCTGGAAAACCGGTCACCTCCTCGACGGGAACGACGGGAACGCCATGCTCCTTCAGAAGGCGGGCTGTTCCCCCAGTAGAGATGATCTCCACACCCAAACCGTGCAAATCTCGGGCAAACTCCACAATGCCCGTTTTATCCGATACACTGATCAGTGCGCGCAGTGCTTTCGACAAGCATTCCCTCCTTTCATTTCCATCCGCTGTATTTCTCCTTCATCGTCTCCCATACTTCTTGCGTCTTCTTAGCATCGCCCGTCATCGAATAGAGCGTGCCGAGAAGGATATAACTCAGATAATTATGATAAGCATCCGGATCGATCTCGAGCGCTCTGTTCGCCAAAGCGATGATTTCTTCCTGTGCGCGTTTCGGATCGTCCGACGCTTCCATCATCATCAATTTTTGCCATCCCAACAAAGCGTAGTATTCGCTGCAAAAGGGGAACTCCGTCCTTGCCTCCTCCTCTTGAATCGCAGCTGTTTTTTCCAAATCCTCCATCGCCCCAGAATCGATAGGATTCATCAACCCATCTTCCATCATCTTGGAGACGATCTCCTTCGCCATGACCTGATGCGCCCGCATCGTCGGATGGACGTCGTCGATAAAAGCGTTGTATCCGATTTCGTCGTGAAAACTCCGCAGCAAAGCGCGAAGTGTTTCCACGAACGGGACGCGCTCTTCAGTGCACACTTTCCGTATGACGCCGTTGGCGGCATCGTACCTGTCGAAAAGCAGCCGGTCGTCCCTGTTAAAATAGAGATTACGCCCCCGCGTGAGAAAGAGGATCGGAACCCGCTTCTCTCTGCACTTCGCCACCATGTGCCTGACGTTCCGCTCGAAAATCATCGTAAACTTCTCGGGCAGTTCGTTCCGCCCGTTCAGCTGCCGGAAGACTTCATCAAAATCCTCATCCCCGACCGGATCGTTCGGGTCCAATTTCGACACCCACTCCCCACCGTGCCCGACGTCCAGCCTCCGTCGGCTGCTGAGGACGGACTTCACATGCTTGGAAAAAATATCTTCATCATATTGACCCTGATGCGTCACTTCTCGGATGTTCTCGGCCCCGAACGAAGTCGTGTGCTTTTTAAAGAACAAATGAAAAAGCATACGGAAGATGT
>JBDRSZ010000442.1:0-2372 GCA_043824415.1 bacterium
TCAAAGTACTGCTTCAGAGAATGAAGATTCTTCTCCCCAACAAACCAAAAATCATCGAAAATGTAGTGACGAAAATGGCCTGATTTTTATCGTAACTATTTAATATCACGTCTTTGAAACTTTACAACTGCGGAAGATGGGTTAAGGCGGGAAAGGGGGTATATGTCGCACTTTCGGTCTCACCTCACGTACCCCGGTGTTAAAAGCGCCGGGGGATATCAGGTAAGCCTATCTGTTTTGGGGATGCTTTACGCCTGTCGATATTGCTCTACTTGAAAAAAATAAAAAAATTCATGTGGAGGCAGGCTATATTACCTTATTAACCACAAAATAATGGCCGGAATTATAAACAGGCAATACAGTTATTGAGGAAAGGGACTGTAACTAATTTGTAACCGTCATAACCGAAAAAGAACCAAAGTAAACAAACAAAAACCAAAAGCGGTGTCGGAATCCATTGATATATAAGGCATTATTTTTTGATGGGAAATCGCCTCATACGCTAATGTGACTCAAAATCCCCCGGGCTTCACGTCCATGTCGGTTCGATTCCGACCTCCGGCACCAATGAAATCAAATGGTTGGCCGTTCGGTCAGCCCTTCTTTTTTGCCTTCCGGAAGGGCGTGAAGTAATCCTGAAGTAATTTGATTCCGCAGGTACCCTTCGTACCGGTCCATGGCGGACCGGGCGTCCTCGGAATCGACGGTGTTGTACCTATTGTTTGAAGACCTAAAAAATTGATGAAGAATGATGATTTATGGGCCGTTTTATGTCAATCAGAAAAGCTGGTCCTCAAGGATATTCCTTGACTTTCCGGCCTGCCGGAACATAATATTCAAACAAAAGATCGTTTTTTCAGTCAGTAAGGTTCAGCAAGGAGTGAGCATCATGAGAATCGTTGTAACAGAACAGGGCGTCTTGATTCCCAAAAACTGGCTACCCGATGTCAGTGAGGTGGATATTCAGAAGGACGAAGATGTCATCCTTGTGAAACCCAGCTCGCCTCGTGATCCTATTCAGGGGTTGGGGGCAGATCCTGTTGAGTGCGGTAGCGCAGATGGTTCCGAGCATCATGATCGATATCTGTATGGCGGTGCCGCTACGTGAAGCCGCTATTCCTCGATACGGGATACGTCATTGCCTTGGAAGCCGCGGATGACCAACATCATGAGGAGGCCATCAAGCACTGGCGTGGTCTTTTACGAAAAGTGCCGACTCTTGTCACCACGACTTATGTCGTCAATGAAATTGCCACTTTTTTCAACAGCCGCAACCGGCACGCCAAAGCCGTCGAAATCATCAACCGCCTCATGAGCAGCTCTTCGGTGCAACTCGTCTATGTCGGCAAGAAACTGTTTGATGCGTCCTGGGAGTACTTTAAAAATCATCCCGACAAAATGTATTCGCTGACGGACTGTGCCTCCTTCGTTACGATGGAGGAAATGAAAATCGAGGCCGCCCTGGCTTTCGATCGGCATTTCACTCAGGCTGGATTCAAGAAACTGCCCTGATATTGCCCTTCAATAGTCTTCCCCACATCCAAAACATCGATAGCCCTTTTTGTTACCAATCACAATATTCCTGTCTCTAATTGCCCTCATCTGCCCACGAAGTTACGGATCACTACAGGAATGCAGCCAGATTCGACAACAAGAGCAGAGAAGAAGCCGTAAAGCCGCCGCATCGTTCGATCCAAAGTCAACAAACTCAACCGAGATCTGATATTTTTTCTTGACAATAGAACGATTGTTCTATATACGGGAGCCATGAAAGAAAAACGAACCGTCCAGACAGTCCAGAAATCCATTGCCGCCTTCTTCAGAGAAAATCGCCGCATGCCCTCCTTTGCCGAAATGGTGGGCCTTCTCGGGGTCAGATCCAAGAGCGTCGTCAATTTCTGGATCGACAAGCTCATCGAGGCCGAGATTCTGGAAAAGGCGTTGTTACAAAAGAGCCTGCTCAAACGCTTTCAGCATTTCATCGAATCGACCGATTGGGAGGAGCGATATCTTTGCAATCACTGGATTGACAAGATGTGCCTTTGTGGTATTGTCGTCTCAATGATTTTCTTTGCCACTCTTCTGAGGACTATAATTCTCGAATAAATACCGGTTGGAGCTGAATGAGCGATCCGTCATTGAGCCAGTCCATGAAAAGGAGAATCCTTCATATCGACATGGACGCCTTCTTCGCCGCTGTTGAGCAAAAAAGGAGACCGGAGCTCGAAGTAAACCCCGTAGTCATCGGCGGTCAGGGAGAGCCATCTAAAACGGGCGTGGTCTCTACTGCCAATTACGAAGCCAGAAAATATGGCGTTCACTCCGCCATGCCCATGAAGACCGCATATAAGATGTGTCCTCATGCGGTATTC
>JBDRSZ010000443.1:0-11850 GCA_043824415.1 bacterium
TTGAGAGACGGAAGGAATTGAGCGGACAAATTCGATTTTATCCCTCCGTTTACTGGGGATTGGAAGCGGATTTTTCGTATGGGTGGCTGAGGGATGTGGATCATGTGGAGGGGGCGTCGGACAGCGGTGTTGTGTGGAGGGTAGGAATGTGGTTTGATGGGGAGGTGGGGGTGAGGCTTTGAATTGCGGATTGCGGGAAAGAAATGTCGGATGTCGCCTGCCTGCCGCAGGCAGGGATTGCGGATTGCGGAAGAGGAGATATCGGATGGCGGAAGAAGAGCATTTCGAATGTCGGATTGAGGGGAAGGAAATATCGGATGTCGGATTGCGCCTGCCTGCCGCAGGCAGGGATTTCGGATTGTGGATTGAAGATCGAGTCCGTTTAAAAAGTTGCCTTTCGGGGCAGCTTTTTTTATATTGATAACTCGACTTTGGCAAATCTGATCATTTTTAATAAAACGATCCAATCAGAAAAGCGACTTTCAAAAAATGAACAATCGATCCCTCTCCTTTTCCAAAGGAGAGGTTAGGTGAGGATTTATAGGATTTACAGAAATCATGTCTTATTTCTTTTGTTAAACACCCTCTCTTTGTCTCTCCCTGAAGGGAGAGATGATATTGAAACATGATTTCTGCAAATCCTTAATAAAAGAGACATTTTTTGAAAATCGCTCTGATGATCAATTCATATTTGTAAATTGCCAAAGTCGAATAACTCAAACTCAACATTGAATCCAACAAATGGAACACCGAAAATCACAGAAGCCCACCGAAATATATCGAGATATCCTATTTTCCATAGCTATTGATCTTCAGTGCTTTTCGGTGTTGAATATCGATTTCTTTAAAAAAATCCTCTGGAACCGAGATTCCAAAAGCGCGGTGGACGATTTGTTTGGATTTTGCTCTCCCGATGCACGCAGCATTCGCGCAAACATACAGTCCTCTTCCCGGTTTTTTCTGCTCCGGATCAAAATCCACAATCCCCTCAGGACTCCGTACGATTCTCAACAACTCCCGTTTCGGCCGTTTCTGCCTGCAGACCGCACACTGACGGACGGGTTTGTCCATCTGTTACGACCGGCCCAAGCGACTCAGGAAGTAGATCATGTAGAGGATAAAACCGAGCAGTATAAAGAGCCAAATCAGAGACCGAGTCCTCGCGGCTGACTTCGTCGTTTTCCGCTTGAACTGAATACGACGGCCCTCTCGCTCCTCCTTTTTCGGATTGTAGATGAAAGGCTCGTACGAAAATTTTCGGTTTTTAGGCAAGTTGCGTCCCAGCATAAGCCATCACCTCATGCTTTGCGTCCTTCTTTTCAGAATATAACGACAGTGATGAAAAGAAGCAAGGCATTTAACGCAGACTTTTTACTTGCAATTGCTTCCTCAATTGGCGACATTTACCCAGTCAATAAGCACTTCGATATGACAGGGAGGTATTTTGACGGAAGAATCATTCCAGCGCCTGGTCGCCATCATGGCAACGCTGCGCAGCCCCGACGGATGTCCGTGGGACAGAGAACAGACCCACGAATCCCTGAAACCTTTTTTATTGGAGGAAGCCTACGAAGTCCTGGAATCGCTCGACCAAAAGGATTTCGACAGCCTTCGGGAGGAGCTGGGCGATCTACTCCTGCAGGTCGTTTTTCACGCGCGCCTGGCCGAAGAGGAAAATCGGTTCGGAATCGTGGATGTCCTCCAGACCATCATCCAGAAACTCATCCGCAGGCACCCGCACGTCTTCGGTCAAACGGAAATACACACATCGGAGGAACAGCGAGTTCACTGGGAACGCCTGAAAAAACAAGAGGGGAAGACTTCCGTCCTCGACGGAATCCCCAAATCTCTGCCCGCCCTACTCCGGGCGCATCGCGTTCAGCAGAAAGCATCGACAGTAGGATTCGATTGGGAAGCGATAGAACAAGTCTGGAAGAAGGTGTACGAAGAGATAGAAGAGTTGAAAACAGCCATCCATTCGAAAAATAAAAAAGACATGGAAGAAGAATTCGGCGATCTCCTGTTTGCCGTCGTCAATCTCTCACGATTTATCCGAGTCAGCCCGGAGGATTCCCTGCGGCTGGCAGTGGAAAAATTCACAGACCGATTCAGGAAACTCGAAGAAACAATGGAAGCGCTTGGAAGAGACCTCAAAGACGCCACACTCGACGAAATGGACGCCGTCTGGGATCGGATCAAGCATGAATAGCCAATCCGTGTACGACGCCCTTCAACAGGTGATTTAACGTGCTTACGGAAATCAAATTTCCATACTTGACAAAGTCAGGAAAATATCGTAAACTTAACCTTATTATTATTTTTAGGATGGACAGTTCGGTCAGGGAACTATTGACGCCCTAGAGCTTATAATGATTAATCTAATTAATTCACAAACCACAGATGAACACAGAGTAAAACACAGAAATTATGAAACATAGTCAAATTGGTTTTTAATGGTGTTTCAGATTATTTCATGTGAATTCATTTCATTTTGGTTCAATGTTTTCTCTTTATCTGTGTTATTCCGTGTTGATCTGTGGTGAATAATTAAGGTTAAGTTATTCCATAACAACTCAAGGATCTTTATGAAATTCCGTATTCTAATCCCAAAATGGTTATTCGTTCTTCTGACAGTTCTTTTGCTTGCTCACTGCATGAAAAAAAACAACAACCTGCTCGGAGTCCGATTCTTCCAGCGGGACAACATGGGATCAGAATTGCACGCGATAATCAACGCGGCGAATTCCGATACGTCTTATATGGCATCCATCACAAATGAAACCGGCGCCTACCTGTATTTGGGAGAAGCTCCCCTTGAGCAAAGCCGAATCCTTTTTTTATTCACCGGACTCCCAGACAGCGGCACTGTGGACAGTGCGACGGTTTCACTCCGTCCCAAGCGCGTCATCGGACCTGGAAACGGAATCCTGACAGCTTCGATCCATACCCTCACTGGAGAATGGGATGCCGCTGAAACCACCTGGGATACGTTCAATGCCGGACTCATCGGTCCGGAAATCGTTGCGAAAGATATAGACACCGCAACGTTCACTGATACCACTTCCATCACATTCGTCCTTCCCCCGGCGACTGTACAATCCTGGATAGACAGCGAGACCGCTGATCAGAATTACGGAATTATTTTAACTTCCTCACCAGCGCCGTTTCTCATCGAATTTTACAGCAGCAGCCTTGACAACGAAGATGTCACCCGTCCATTGCTCATCGTTTACCTGACGATGGACACGACCAAAACGTTCGCGGCGCTCTATCCCTATTCCGATACATTCATCGCAACGACACAGCAGGAACCGAGTGCGGACCGGCTCTTCGTGGAAAATGGTACGGCGCTCAGAACCTTTCTCACTTTCGATATTGACTCGATACCCGCCGATGCAACGATCAACATGGCACGAATGATACTCTACGCCGATACAACGATGTCAAGCCCAAATCATACCGAATCGTTCGGAGTCCAGGCAAACCCAGTCACGGAATCCAATTGGATAATACCTGACATACCTTACGAAACCACTACTTATGGGACCGGCTCTTTTACCGCGGATTCTCTAATCATCAACATTACTTCCATCGTACAAACCTGGACTTTCGGCGCAAAACCGAATGAGGGTCTTGTCATCAGGGGATCGAACGAAAATGGAACGTTGTATCGGAGAGCATTTTTCAGTACGACAGCAGATCCTTTATTAAAGCCGAAACTGGAAATTTATTATACATCATCGCCGTCGGACCGGTGATGACCCATCATTCGGAATATGGAGAACCATCCATGAACCGTTTTCTGAAAATGTCGATGTTCGTATTCTTGCTGTGTTGTTATTCCATTCATGCACAATCCGTTTTTTCCTCCAAGGGAGCAGGATCTCCGAGGTTCTTCCCCAACGCACGCGCTATGGGTATGGGTGGCATTTCCTATGCGTTGCCCAGCTTGTTCTCTATTTCAATGTCCAATCCGGCCACGCTTTATACCATCAGCGTGACCCGGCTGTCCATTCACTACGGGTATGACAATTATCGAATACGGGAAGGCACGGAAAGCGCAGCATCCGAATATTCCAATTTCGGTGGATTCCAATTTGCCGTTCCATTGGGATCTGGAATGGGTGTCGCTGCAGGACTCTCACCCCTCACGAGGATGGATTATAATTTCGTTTTTAAAGAAAACCTCTCCGGTGAATCGTACGAGAAATCCGTCGAGGGCCAGGGAGGGCTGAACACGCTCATGCTCTCCTTCTGCTGGGCAATTCGTCAGAACCTCTCACTTGGAATCTCGGGTCATCTCCTTTTCGGAAGGTTGAGAGAGGAATGGAATGTCGTTTACGACAGGACTGATTTCGTATCCAGCAAAGACATCTACGCAACGACGAATTGGGGATTCGGATTCACAGCGGGGTTGTCCTTTCGTCCCCTCAGGTTCCTGACGCTCGGAGCTGTTTTTACGCCAACGGCTCACTTAACCAACCGGACCGATTCGTATCATACGTATAACGTTGAAAAACAAAGCCGCGACGGCTCCCTGTCGTATCCTGCATCCTGGGGTTTGGGTACGACATTCCATATCGGAGAAATCGGCCTCATCGGCGTCGAATATGCCCAACAGGATTGGTCGACATTGACTATCAACGATCAGCATGTAAGCGGGACTCAAAAAACACAGAGAATTTCTGCTGGACTCGAAATCCAGGCGACCAAGGAACCCTTCACGCCTTATCTGAAACGCATCGCCTATCGGCTCGGTTGTTCTTATCAGCCATATTTTTCAAAGGATCCAGACGGCAATGGCATCAACGAGTACTGGATCACTGCGGGCCTCGGTTTGCCGCTGTTCATGAATGCTTCTCAAATCGACATCGCCTTTGGCCTGGGAAAACGGGGTTCCCTCGAAACAAACGGTATTTCAGAAAATCTGTTTCGCATAACCGTAACCGTGAGCGGTGGAGAAAAATGGTTTACACGACGATATTAACCCGCGCAATAAATTCTTCTTGATTTTCATCGATAATTTTATTACAATTTTAACCATCGTTCTTCACATCTTGAATGAAGGAGGGAAATCAGTGCAAAGGAAGAAACAACTCGGTGTCTTCGCTGCGATTTTGGGCATTCTCGTCATAGTAGCATATTTCAATTTCTTAAGTTGTGCAACGACAGCTCCTCAACGGGAACTCACCCCCGAGCAAAAAAAAGCCATCGAAGACTCAATACGTCAGGTTTACGAAAGACAAATCGGGCTTACCTTTAGCCTCGGTTTCGAGCCTTACAAACAAGGCGATTACCAGACGGCAAAAAGATATTTCCGTAAAGTAGCGGAAATGGACACATTGGGCATTTACAGTAACATGCTTTACCAGAGATTGGGGGATTCATTTCTCAGGCTTAACCAACCCGACAGTGCGGAATGGGCCTATCAAATCGGCGTTGAGCGGCTGCCGGATGATCCATACTTCTATAAATCCCTCGGATACATCTACAGACAAAGCGGAAGAACGGATGATGCCATCAATATGTATAAAACCCTGACGAAACTCGAGCCCGATACGGTCAGCCATTGGCGAAGTCTGGGAGAACTCTACATCGCTGCCAGAGCAAACGATGATGCCCTCCAGACCTACCAGGCCATTATCCGTTTGGCGCCGAACGATAAAAAATCACAGGAGATTTTAGACAATCTGTTGGCGCAAACCGGTGACATCGATGCCGTCATCGCCCAGCGCGAAAGTATGACCAACCGATTCCCCGAGGACATGAAGCTTCGCATGGATCTTGCTCAGAGTTATCACAGAGCGGGAATGTTTGAGAAAGCGATTGTCCAGCTCAATGTCGTCAAACAGAAAGAGCCCCAAAACGTCCTCGCTCTGGAGCTTTTGGGCGATTCCTATCAACAAATCGAGAGATACTCTGATGCCGTCGGGATTTACACGGACATCATTAAGATCAAGCCCGATGACAAGAAGAACATTTGCAATCTGGCTATGGCAAATAATTCACTCGGCAGGTATTCGACGGCCGTGACGCAAATCCAGCGCGCTCTGCGAATCGATCCCAATTACGGCTTGGCGTTTCTCACGCGTGGAATGGTATACGAGGCATCCGCTGAACAGTGTGTAGAAGCCGCAGGAGGTAAAATTACCTTCAACGACAAGCTGGTGTATCAATTGGCCTATGACGAGTACCAGAAGGCCAAAAGGGATCTCGAATGGAAGTCAGAGGCGGAGAGACGCATCCGATATGTGGAGACGCTCATTCCGACAACTGAAGATCGGTTCATGAATAAAAACGTGACGAGTCCCCAAGGCGCATGCTACGAATGGATCAGATAAAGGATAAAGCATGACGGTGGCCATCGGCTCCGACCACGCGGGGTACGATTTAAAAGAAGTAATAAAGAAGTTCCTTGACACACAGAACATTCGTTACCAAGATTACGGCACAAATTCCACAGAATCCGTAGACTATCCAGACATCGCCGTTGCGGTAAGCCGTGCTGTCATGAAAACGACAGATGTGCTCGGTATCCTCGTGTGCGGTACGGGAGTGGGAATGTCCATCATAGCGAACAAAATTCCGGGAATTCGGGCAGCGCTCTGTACTTCGGAAAAATTGGCAGAGTTGAGCCGTCGTCACAACAACGCGAACATCCTGACACTGGGAGGACGTACAACGGATGCTGAGCTTGCCAGAAAAATCGTAAAGACATTTCTCGATACTCCGCCAGATCCCGAAGATCGGCATCAAAGGCGAATTCAAAAAATCCACGACTTGACGGGTAACTGAAAAAATAATGCAAATCATCATGCAAGACGACGAAGCATTCAGCAAATGGGACCTCACGTCCCATTTGCCACTTTAAGAGAGGTCTCCCGATGAAAACGCTAAAAACAGCAGATCCCATGATCTATGAAGCTATCCGGGGAGAAATCGACAGGGAAAACTTTAAACTCGAACTCATCGCATCGGAGAACTTCGTGAGCAGGGCGGTTCTCGAAGCCTTGGGATGCCTGATGACGAACAAGTACGCCGAAGGATATCCGGGACACAGGTACTATGGCGGCTGCGAATTCGTCGATCAAGCGGAAAACCTTGCCCGTGACAGGGCAAAACAACTTTTCCGATGTGAGTACGCCAACGTGCAGCCTCATGCCGGATCACAGGCCAATATGGCCGTATACATGGCGTTTATCCAGCCCGGAGACACAGTTTTGGGAATGGACCTATCCCACGGCGGCCATCTCACACACGGAAGCCCCGTAAACTTCTCAGGAAAACTCTACCATTTTATATCCTACGGCGTTTCCAAAGCCACTGGAACCATCGATTTTGACCAGGTGCGAAAACAAGTTAAAGAACACACACCGAAGATGATCGTCACGGGTGCCAGCACTTATCCTCGTTTCATCGATTTCGAGAAATTTCGTGAAATCGCCGACAGCGTAGGAGCGTATCTCATGGCTGACATCGCCCATCCAGCAGGCCTTGTGGCAACCGGACTTCATCCGGATCCCCTGCCCGTATGCGACGTAGTCACGACCACAACGCATAAAACGCTCCGCGGGCCGCGAGGAGGTATGATCCTCGTAGGAAAGGATAAGGAAAACCCGATGGGAATCACGGCTCCAAAATCGGGTCGGATAAAGCTCCTCTCAGAAGTCATCGATGGGATCGTCATGCCCGGCATCCAGGGCGGTCCTCTCATGCACGTCATTGCCGCCAAAGCGGTCGGATTTCACGAAAACCTTCAGCCAGGCTACAAATCCTACTGTCAACAGATCGTAAAAAACGCGCATACTCTGTCCAGTCGATTGATTGAACATGGCTACGATCTCGTGTCCGAAGGAACGGACAATCATTTAATGCTCGTCGACTTGACAGCCAAAGGAATTACAGGCAAGGATGCGGAAAAAGCTTTGGAGCGAGCGGGAATCACTGTGAATAAAAACATGGTCCCATTCGATTCAAAAAGTCCGTTCATCACGAGTGGTATCCGTATCGGAACGCCCGCTCTAACGACCAGAGGGATGAAAGAAAGCGAAATGCAGCGCATCGGGGATTTCATACACCGCGTCCTCTCGCATCCCGATGACGAGAAAGAAATATCTCGCGTCAAAGAAGAAGTATTTGAATTGTGTCAGAATTTTCTCATTTATCAAGATCTCTTATGAAGCGGACTCCGAAGGGACATCGTCCCTCGTGGGACGATTATTTCTTCGAAATCACCCGACTCGTTGCCACGCGATCGACGTGTCTGCGTCGAAAAGTCGGTGCGCTCGTCGTCAAGGACAAACGGATACTGTCCACCGGATATAACGGAGCGCCCAAGGGACTTCCCCACTGCCTCGAGGTCGGATGTCTCCGTGAAAAATCGAATATTCCCCATGGAGAGCGACACGAGCTTTGCCGGGGCATACACGCAGAACAAAATGCCATCATTCAAGCAGCCACGTCGGGAATCAGCATCGAAGGTGCCATTCTATACACAACGCACCATCCTTGTTCGCTCTGTATCAAGATGATTTTGAATGCAGCTATTCAAAAAGTGTTATACATAGAGGGATATCCCGATGACCTCGCCAAGTCCCTCGCAGAAGAAGGATCGCTAGAAATTGTCCAATATGGGTCATCCAGGGACTGAATGTGATGAGATGCCCCTATTGTGGACAGAACGAAGATAAAGTGGTCGATACGCGTCCCCGTGATGACGGTCAGATCATCCGACGAAGACGTCGCTGTCTGAAATGCGGACGTCGATTCGTGACCGTGGAGGAAATCGAAGACAAAGCCCTTTCCGTCATCAAATCCGACGGACGGAGTGAGCCCTACGACCGGAAAAAATTGATGAAGGGAATTCAGATCGCCTGTATCAAACGGCCGGTTACCGTAGAGCAAATTGAATCCATCGTCGAAAAAATCGAATCGGAGATTGGATCGGAATTCATCAAAGAAATCGAGAGCCGTAAAATCGGAGAAATCGTTACGAAGTTCCTTCGCCAGTTGGACGAAGTCGCTTACGTACGGTTCGCTTCTGTGTACAGAAAATTTAAGGATAAGGAAGAATTTCTCAAAGAGTTGAAAGATCTGAAGACTAAAAAATAGAGCACGCATCGCGGAGTTGGCCGGCCGCCGTTCGACTATTCAGGAGTAACCATGTTTCGCAAGAAAAGTTTTAGTGGTGGAGCGCACCCACGTGAAGAAAAACACTGGACTGAACATCAATCCATAGAAACACTTCCATTGCCCGGAGAAGTCATCATCCCATTGCAGCAGCACATCGGGGCCCCCGCTGAACCCATCGTCGAAAAAAGTGAGACAGTCAAGACGGGGCAGGCGTTGGGAAAGACGAATAAATTCGTGTCCGTTCCCTCTCACGCATCCCTCTCCGGAACGGTGAAAGCCGTGGAATCAAGGCCCCACCCCTTGGGGACTGACCTTCTATCCATCATCATCGAGAGTGACGGAAACGATACACGGGTGAATTCTTTCGAAACGGACGCCGACTACTTCAACCTATCCAAGGAGGAGATGAAGAAAAGGATTCAAGATGCGGGCATCGCCGGTATGGGAGGGGCTGCATTTCCCACGCACGTCAAACTGTCTCCCCCCCCTGAAAAACCCATCGACACGGTTTTCCTCAACGGTGTGGAATGTGAGCCGTACCTCACCGCCGACCACCGTCTGATGCTTGAAAAGCCGACTGCTATCCTAAACGGTCTCAGAATTATCATGAAAATTTTAGACGTTCATACAGCGATCATCGGCATCGAGAAAAACAAGCCCGATGCAATCCGCTTGATGCGTGAAATGACCGCATCGGATAAAACGATGACCGTTCTTCCTTTGAATGTGAAATATCCCCAAGGAGCCGAAAAACAGCTCATCAAAGCTGGCACGGGACGCGAAGTTCCCTCCGGTGGACTTCCATTCGATGTCGGCTGCCTCGTTCACAACGTCGGAACGGCCCTGTCCATTTACGAAGCCGTGTCCTCCCGGAAACCTTTGATTGAAAGAGTCGTCACCGTAACCGGTCCGGGAGTAAAATCGCAGAAGAATCTCCTCGTGCGTATCGGCACGCCCTTCAGAAATCTCATCGAATTCTGCGGCGGGTATGCAAACTCCGCTGCGAAGCTCATCAACGGCGGCCCGATGATGGGCATATCCCAAGTGACGGATGAAGTCCCCGTCATCAAGGGGACATCCGGAATACTCGTCCTGGATGAAAAAGCAGCACGGATGAAACCGGAGGAACCCTGCATTTCGTGCGCTCGTTGCGTGGATGTCTGCCCCATGAAACTCTTACCCAGCAGAATCGCTGGTTTCGTCGAATACGGCAGAGTCGTCCATGCCGTTGAAATCGGGTTGCTGGATTGCATCGAATGCGGGACGTGCGGATTCATCTGCCCATCCAAGAGAAACCTGGTTCACTATATTAAACTGGGTAAAGCACTGCATAACGAAAAACAGCAGGCGGCTGTATAAAATCCATCCGAACGCAGGAGGATCAACCAGCATGGAAACGAAGTTTATCATCTCGTCCTCGCCACACATCAAAGACAACGATTCTATCCAAAAGATCATGTTCACCGTCATCGGATCCCTCGTTCCTGCGGGTGTCGGAGCCATTTATTTTTTCGGAATCCATGCGCTTTGGGTGATCATCGCATCAGCGGCTGCCGCTGTGCTGACCGAACTTTTCTGTCAGATCATCATGAAGAGAGACATTCGAGTAAGCGACGGAAGCGCCATACTGACTGGCATTCTGTTGGCGTACAACCTTCCGGCTGAGGTTCCTCTCTGGTTACCGGTTCTGGGTTCCGTAGTCGGTATCCTCATCGGCAAGATGGTTTTCGGAGGATTGGGTTACAACCCCATGAATCCTGCCCTTATAGGCCGTGCTTTCCTCATGGCCTCCTGGCCGACCCACATGACGATTTTCAACTCCATTCCCAAAAACGGAACGCTGTCAGGCATCGACGCCATCACGAATGCGACGCCTTTAAACGTTCTCAGCCATGCCAGGGAGATTCTCTCCCACACATCCGAATATACAGCGGAACAGGTCTCCCAGGCGTTCCAGGCAGTCTCACAGCTTCAAAGTTCCCACGGGGCGCTTTTCTTGGGCCGTGTCGGCGGTTGTCTGGGTGAAACATCCGTTCTTTTGCTCCTCGTCGGCGCCGTATTTCTGATGTACAAACGAATTATCGGCTGGAAAATCCCCCTCAGCTACGTCGGAACTGTCGCCCTTCTGACCTGGATATTCGGAGGAATGGACGGCTTCTTCACCGGAGACTTTATTTTTCACATTTTTTCCGGCGGGCTGATCTTGGGCGCTTTTTTTATGGCCACAGACATGGTGACTTCTCCCGTGACATTCAAGGGCAGACTCCTGTTCGGCACGGGCTGCGGCATCCTCACCGTCATCATCCGCCTGTGGGGTGGATACCCAGAGGGCGTGTCCTATTCCATCCTTCTGATGAACTTGACGACACCACTTCTCGATCGATACACCAAACCGAAAGTCTTTGGAGGCAAGTAGTTCGATGAAAGATGTTTTCCGATTTGCATTCACACTCACTGTCGTGGCGCTCATTTCTGCGGGATCGTTGGCATGGATCAACGAAATTACAAAGCCGAAGATACTCGCACAGCAGGCAAGGCAACTGAATGAAGGTCTCTATTCAGTCCTGCCCGGCTCAGATAATGGATCCATCGTACCCTTCGAGGAAGACGATACGGTTCAATACTACATCGGCTATAGAGACAAAGATCAAACGCAACTCATCGGATTTGCCTTCATGGTAGAGTCATCGGGGTATTCCAGTAAAATTAGAACGCTTG
>JBDRSZ010000444.1:0-13628 GCA_043824415.1 bacterium
CTCGTGGTTTATGAAGAAAACAGTCGACACGATATCTGGGACCATCTGCACGCAGAAGAAGAATTATCTGAAATCCTGGGACGAAATGTCGACCTCGTTCAGAAGAAAGCTGTTCGGAATCCTTTCCGCCGTCGCCATATACTGGATAATCGGGAGATAGTCTATGCGACCTGAAGATCGGGATCCGGCCCACCTGTGGGATATGCTGAAAGCTTCCCAGGACGCTGTGTCGTTCCGAAACATTAAAATCCGAGAACTATAACCACAAGGGAGGGCGTTGTGGAAAAATCAACAAGAAGAGATTTCATCAAAACGGCTGCATCGGGTGCTTTTATCGCTTCCCTCGGTTTTAGCGGTACTGCGTGCGAGAAAGAAGAATCCAAAACAGGACAGAAAAAATCGACCCGGTTCGATCTGGGGATGGCATCCTACACGTTCCGTAATTTTAACGTGGACGATACGATCGCCATGACGAAAAGGCTTGGCCTAAAGCGCATCTGTTTCAAGAGTTTTCATCTCCCCCTGGAGAGTTCCGTCGAAGAAATCCAATCCATTGCAGCAAAGGTCAGGGATACCGGACTCGATCTGTACGGATGCGGTGTCGTCTACATGACGGACGAAGAGGATGTCGACCGGGCGTTCCGGTATGCGCAAGCCGCTGGAATGCGGATCATCGTCGGCGTTCCAGAGCACGAACTCCTCGGATACGTCGATCAAAAGGTGAAAGAATTCGACATCAAACTGGCCATCCACAACCACGGCCCCGGAGATGATAAATACCCAAGCCCGGACATCGCTTATGAAAAAATAAAAGAGCTGGATCGACGCATCGGGCTGTGCTTGGACATCGGCCATACGAAGCGGTACGGACTCGACCCGACCGAATCCGCCGAGAAATTCGCGGACCGGCTGCTCGATGTCCACATCAAGGACGTCTCCGCAGCTGTGGCTGAAGGGAACACGATTGAAATCGGCCGGGGAGTGATCGACATTCCCGGATTCCTCCGCATAATTAAAAAAATAGATTATCAAGGCGTACTTTCCTTCGAATTTGAGAAAGACGCCGACGATCCCCTGCCCGGCGTGGCGGAATCCGTCGGGTATGTGAACGGCGTTTTATCTGTGATTTAACCTGAATAATTTATAAACCACAGATGAACACGGAGTAAACATGGAATTGTAAAAACATAGTAAAATCTGTTTATGATTGTGTTTCAGATGATTCCTTTTCATTCTCTTCATTTTAATCCAATGTTTTTCTTTATCTGTGCTGTTCTGTGTTGATCCGTGGTGAATAATTCAGGCTAATAAACCAGGGAGGTTTTATAATGAAAAAAGGCATTCTTATACAATCAACCTTACCAGTAATTTTGTTTTTCCTATTCTGTTCTTCGGAGCCGAACGTCACCTTTGTCCAGAAAGAACACAAAATCGATGTCATGATGAACGGAAAACGTATCACTACGTATTATTATGCACTCGATTTAACCAAACCTATCCTCTATCCTGTGCTTTCCCCGTCGGGTGTTGTGATGAACCGCAGCTTCCCGTTCGAGACAGTCGCAGGCGAAAGCCAGGATCACCCCCATCACACCGGACTTTTCTTCACATACGACGATATTAACGGAAATGGATTCTGGAACAACACGACGTCACCTCCGCAGGTACAACACGTCCGCTTCTCCCAGATGGCAGAGGGAACGAGCGGTACGCTTTCCGTCGTCCTCCACTGGGTGGGAAAAAACGGCAGAACACTCTTGGAAGAAAACCGATCCATGGTCTTCTATCCCGGAAAGGATGAATACACCGTCGATTTCGTCATGACACTCACTGCTCAGGACACCACGGTCATTTTTAGAGATACGAAAGAAGGCATGTTTGCCATCCGGGTGGCGGATTGGCTGAAAGAGGACGGAGGCTCCGGCCGATACCTCAGCTCGAACGGGGACGAAACCGAGAAAAACATTTGGGGCAGACGAGCCTCGTGGGTTCGGTTGGAAGGAGAAAAAGAGGGTAAGCAGTACGGAATCGCGATCCTGAATCATCCCAAAAGTACGAACTTTCCAACGTACTGGCACGCCCGCGCATACGGCCTTTTCTCCGCCAACCCTCTGGGTCAGTACGTTTTTCAAACATCCCATCAGGTCGAGAATCCGCAGGAATTCAAACTCACGTTGAAGCCTGCTGAGAGTGCCGTATTCGGATTCCGGATGAAAATTTACGAAGGGAGCAGGACAAAACAGCAACTCGACGACGCATTCGATACATATGTCAAGCAAGCCATTGTAAAAACGAATCAATCTGACTAAAGCACGCACAAGCGATTAAGAAACTAAGTATTTAGACTATGATAAGTTTTATAAAAATCACAGGTGATTTGGAGAGGAGGGGCCACGCCTTTTTGTCAGCCAATGGCTGATGAGAAGTGAGTACATCACATAAGGGGTGGGCATAAGTCCCGAAACTTCGGGAGTTGCGAAGGGGAAGATGAGTGGTGGATGTTCCCGATTATTATCTAAGTGCGCGAAAAAAGAAAACCAGGCCTACAAAAAGGCGGATTCTTTTCTTCAATACCAAAACATATAATTGCTTGATCCGCCTTTTGGCGGAGCGCTACTTTCTTCTAAAGAAAGTAGCAAGCCCTCTCTTAATTTAATTGAATGGAAATGAAATAAAGGAGAGAGAAATGGAACGCAAAAAGGATCTTTCACGCCGCGATTTCCTGAGCCGCGGTGCAAAAACAGCGGCCGGTTTTGCAGCCGCCGGAACAGTGATGAGCGCGATGAGGCCGGAACGTGTGCTGGGCGCCAACGACCGCATCACCATGGCGGTCATCGGGATTCATAGCAGGGGTCAACAGCATTACAAGGAGTGGGCAAAAATTCCCAACGTCCGCGTGAAAACACTGTGCGACGTCGATGAAAAATTATTCCCGGAACATGTGAAACAACTCGAAGAGCTTCAAGGAAAACCACCCAAGACAGAAGTAGACCTGCGTAAGGTTCTCGAAGACAAAGAGATCGACGCCGTCTCCATCGCCACGGCGGATCACTGGCACGCCTTGGCCGCGATCTGGGCCTGTCAGGCTGGGAAACACGTCTACGTAGAAAAACCCAGTTCCCACAACATCTGGGAAGGCCGCAAGATGATCGAAGCCGCGCGAAGATACGGCCGAATCGTCAGCGTGGGCTTCCAGAACCGGAGCATCACAGCCGTTCGAAAGGCCATGGAATTCCTTCACGAAGGAAAACTTGGCGACGTGTACATGGCCAAAGGACTGTGCTTCAAGCCCAGAGATTCCATCGGCAAAAAATCCGACGGTCCTGTGCCTGAAGGACTCCACTACGACCTGTGGCTCGGACCCGCGCAGTGGCGTCCGTTCAACCCGAACTACGTCCATTACAACTGGCACTGGTTCTGGGACTTCGGCTGCGCCGATATCGGAAACCAGGGACCCCATCAGATGGACATCGCCCGCTGGGGCATGAACAAGAAAGTCCATCCTAAAAAGATCACCTGTGTCGGCGGTTATTTTGCATTCGATTCGGATCAGGAAACCCCCAACACCCAGTTTGCGATGTTCGAGTACGATGACGGCAAGATCATGCAGTTCGAGGTGCGCGGGCTTTATACAAATAACGAAGACGGAATCACCATCGGCAACCTGTTCTTCGGCACCGAGGGCTGGATGCATCTGAACGGAAGCGAATGGAAGACGTACTTTGGCCGGAAGAACGAGCCCGGTCCCAGTTATTCTGGAAAGGAAGCCGCCGCCGATCCCTCCAACCTGGCGGGCGCCGGCGATTCCGGTCATTTCCAGAATTTCATCCAGGCCGTGCGGTCCAACAACCTGATGAAATGCAACGCGGACATCGCGGAAGGACACATGTCCACCGTGTTGAGCCATCTGTGTAATATTTCGTACAGGCTCGGCAGGGAATTGCACTTCGACTCCCATTCTGAAACGTTTGTCGGCGATGAAATCGCCAACGGGTACCTCAGCAGGGAGTACAGGTATCCCTTCGTCGTCCCGGAAAAAGTCTGATTGTCCAATCTTCAAATGGGATTCGACCGAAAATTCGGGATCGGAATCGTCGGCTGCGGTACGATCGCATCGGTACACGCAGAAGCGATCCGGAACATTGACAATGCCGAATTGTTTTCTGTGTACAGCAGGGACAGAAACAACGCGACCAGACTGGGTGAAAAATTCTGCGTGCCCGCGAAAGACGACTGGGAGGATTTCATCGGAGACGACCGACTCGACATCATCTCCGTGTGCACGCCGTCCGGCACGCATCTCGATTACGGTGAAAAGATCGCCCAATCCGGAAAACACGTCATCGTTGAGAAACCCATCGAAGTGACTCTCGAACGGGGAAAACAGCTCATCCGGGCATGCGAACAGCACGACGTCAAACTGGCCGTTATTTTTCAGAATCGCTTCATCCATGACATCGTTCGCATGAAAAAATCCATCGACGAAGGGAAGCTCGGAAAGATATTTCTGGCGGACGCATCCGTCAAATGGTTCCGGGATCAGGCCTATTACGACAGCGCCCCATGGCGTGGAACAGTCGCGCAGGACGGCGGCGGCGTGTTGATCAATCAGGCCATTCACACAATCGACCTGCTTCAATGGATGCTCGGAGACGTGAAGACGATCTTCGGCCAGACGGGGACCTTCACCCACAAGAGAATGGAGGGCGAGGACACGGCAGTCGCTTCACTGCGCTTTCAGAGCGGTGCGCTGGGCGTGATCCAGGCATCCACATCCATTAAGCCTGCGGTGAACAGGAGGATCACGATTCACGGTGAGAAAGGAACGGCCGCCCTTTCCGGCAATACGTTCCGTATGACTACCGACGACGATGAGAGCTCGGAGTACACGATGCAGGAGGATTCGAGAAAGACCGGATCGGCGAGCCCGTTGCAGAATTTTTCCGTTGGGCCCCATCAAAGACAGTTCGAGGCAATCTTCGAGGCCATCGGAAACGATGCAGTCCCCCCCGTTTCCGGTGGAGAGAGTCTCAAATCGCTGGCAGTCGTCCTTTCTGTCTACGAATCGGCAAAAAAATCGGCTCCCGTCGAAATACAGGATTGATAATGCAAAATAGGCATCTCAATCGAAGTTTAACAGTCCATTCCGTCATTATGAAACATCTCTATATACGAAAACGATTGTGGTTCATACTGGCACTCGTATTACTCTTCCTCATCGGATGTCGAACCCAAAGCAGCGTCATCGTCCTTAAATTGGGGCATGCACTCGACGTGACCCATCCGGTACATCTGGGCATACGATTCATGGCGGAGCGGCTGTCCGAGAAATCAGACGGCCGCATGCGGATCGATATTTATCCCAGTGAACAGCTGGGTTCCGAACGAGAACTCATCGAGTTGCTCCAGATCGGCAGCCTCGCCATGACCAAAGTCTCGACGAGCCCCCTCGAAGGATTTGTCCCCGAAATGAAGATCTTCAGCATTCCCTACGTATTCCGCGATGAGGAGCACCTGTGGAAAGTGCTCAAGGGTGACATCGGCAGGCGAATGCTCCTGTCCGGACAAAAATATTACCTCAGAGGTCTGTGTTACTACGATGCAGGCAGTCGGAGCTTTTACTCCAAGGATGTTCCTATTCGTACTCCCGAAGATTTAAAAGGGCTGAAAATTCGTGTCCAAAAAAGCATTACGTCAGTAAAAATGATACAAGCGTTGGGAGGTTCCGCCACGCCCATATCGTGGGGGGAATTGTACACGTCCCTCCAGCAGGGCGTTGTGGACGGCGCTGAAAACAACCCGCCCAGTTTTTATTCTTCGAGACATTACGAAGTGTGCAAGTACTACAGCCTGGATGAGCACACATCCGTGCCGGACATCCTGCTCGTGAGCACGCATGTATGGAAGCGTCTGTCACCGCAGCAGCAGGTTTGGCTGCAGGAAGCCGCCGATGAATCCATCGACTACCAGAGAGAACTGTGGAAAAAATCTTCCGAGCATGCACTCCAAGAAGTTGAAAAAGCGGGCGTAGAGATCATCCATCCGGACAAAACGCCCTTTCGCCGGGCGGTGCGCACAATGTTCCAATCGTACGAGGGTACGCCCGTCAGCGAGTTGTTGAAAGAGATCGATTCCATCCGTTAGAAAGGAATGATGAGAATGAATCGTATAGCGCATTGGGTCGATCGAATACTCATCTATGCGTTGATCATTCTGATGGCTGTCATCGTAATCGACGTCTCGTGGCAGGTCCTCACCCGTTTTATCCTGCGCCATCCCAGTTCCTACACCGAAGAACTGGCCACATTCCTCCTCATCTGGATCGGCGTGCTGGGCGCGAGCTACGCTCTCCGCACCCAATCCCATTTGGGCATCGACCTGCTGGCCCAACGATTAAAAAACACGAAAAGATATCTTTTGGAACTCTTTGTGAACGTCTGCGTCTTCCTGTTCGCGTTTTTCATCATGGTCATCGGGGGAATACGGCTCGTCATGCTGACGTTCCATCTGAACCAGCTTTCCGCAGCCATCGGAATTCGAATGGGATACGTCTATCTCGTCATCCCCGTCAGCGGTGCGTTGATGATGTTCTACGCATCCCTCTTCATCCGCCAGACTGTCCGCTCCTGGATCGGGCATGAATCCCCTCCCCCATCCGATGCGGAGAAACCAAGCATTCGGACGGTCGCGTAAAAGGAGTCAAATCCGTGGAAGCATCGGTCTTCATCCTCGTCGCCAGTTTCCTCGTTCTCCTCATCGTGGGCGTGCCCATCTCTTTCAGCATCGGAATCGCCACCATACTGACGATGCTTTTCTCCATTCCTCCGGAGCCCGCAATCACAACAGTGGCACAGCGCATGGCCACGGGACTCGACAGCTTCGCTCTGCTGGCCATTCCGTTCTTCATCCTGTCGGGACAGCTCATGGGCAGGGGAGGTATCGCGCGGCGCTTGATCGACGCGGCCAAAGTCATTGTGGGTGGGCTTCCGGGCGGTCTGGCCTACGTCAACGTCCTGTCATGTATGTTTTTCGGTGCGATTTCCGGTTCTGCGGTGGCCGCAACGTCCGCCATCGGCGGATTCATGATTCCCCTGCTCGATCAGGAAGGATACGATACGAATTTCAGCGTGGCTCTTAACGCGACCGCCTCCACGACAGGGCTTCTCATCCCTCCAAGCAACGTGCTCATCGTGTATTCTCTCGCAAGCGGGGGCGTCTCCATTGCGGCTCTTTTCATCGCAGGGTACATGCCCGGCATCCTCGTGGGTCTGGGTTTGATGGCCGTATGTGCCGTCATCGCCTCCATTAAAAAATATCCTGTGGGCGAACATCCCCATATCCGGGATGCGGTAAAAAAACTTATGGCCGCCGTTCCCAGCCTTTTGCTGATCATCATCGTGATCGGCGGCATCATCGCCGGAATTTTCACAGCCACGGAAGCCGGTGCTGTCGCTGTAATCTACGCGCTCATCCTTTCCGTTCTTGTATACCGGGAAGTAAAAATACGCGAACTCCCCAGCATCCTGTTAAAAACTTCGGAAACCACAGCCATCGTCATGCTCCTCATCGGGACGTCGTCCGCCATGTCGTGGATCCTGTCGTACGAGAACATCCCTCAATCCATCAGCGCGGCCCTCATCGGGCTGACCCAGAGCAAGATCATCATCCTGCTCCTCATCAACCTTATCCTCCTCATCGTAGGAACCTTCATGGACATGACGCCCGCCGTGCTGATCTTCACGCCCATCTTCCTGCCCGTCGTCGTCAGACTCGGATTGACACCCCTACACTTCGGCATCATCATCGTCCTCAACCTCTGCATCGGCCTGTGCACGCCTCCCGTGGGTTCGGTCCTTTTCGTCGGCTGCGGCATCGGAAAAACACCCATCACACGCGTCGCAAGAGCGATGCTGCCGTTCTTTGCGGTCATGATTCTCGTACTCATGCTCATCACGTACATTCCGTCCATCACACTTTTTTTACCCAGATTATTCGGTTATTAACGCAGACCGGAAGAGTGACCAGCTCTTGAAAAATTCTTTGACGTTAAATGAAAATCGTTTCTTCGATCCCAACCCGACAGTGCGCAGGATCGCCAGGAAACTCTACGAAAACGTGAAAGACCTACCCATCGTCAGCCCTCACGGTCACGTCGATCCGCGTTCGTTCGCTGAAAACCAACCTTTCCCGGACCCAACCGAGCTCATCCTCATCCCCGACCATTACATCTTCAGGATGCTGCATTCGCAGGGTATCCCATTGGAATCGCTGGGCATTCCGACAGCGGATGGGACGGCGGCTGAAAAAGACCGTCGTAAGATCTGGCAGATATTCGGAAATCACTACCATCTTTTCGCAGGCACACCCACCGGACTCTGGCTCAACCACGAATTCTATGAAGTCTTCGGAATCCGGGAAAAACTCAACAGCCAATCCGCCATGCGGATCTACGACGAAATCCAGGAGAAGCTGCAATCGCCCGAATTCCTGCCCAGAGCCTTGTTCGACCGATTCCACATCGAAGTCCTGACCACGACGGACGGATGCGCCGACGCACTTGAACATCATCGAACCATCCGGGAATCGAACTTGAAGGGAAACATCATTCCCTGCTGCAGGCCGGACGCAGTCATCCACATCGACGTCCCGGGTTGGAAGAAAGAAGTCGAGAAGCTCTCGAACATCGCCGGCATCGACATCCATTCCTATCCGGCATTCATCCAGGCCGTGGAGAATCGAAGAGCATACTTCAAATCCATGGGTGCGGTCTCCACGGATCAGGGCGTGCTGAGCCCGTATACCCATCGATTGACACAGAAAGAATCGGACGCGATCTTCCAAAAAGCGTTGGGAGGAAATGCAGACGCCACGGACGCCAACCGCTTCACTGCTCACTTCCTCATGGAGATGGCCCGGATGAGCATCGAGGACGGCCTCGTCATGCAGATCCATCCGGGATCGTACCGAAACCACAATCGTTTCACCTTCGAGAGATTCGGACCCGACAAAGGGTGCGACATCCCCGTTCAGACGGAATACACACGGAATCTCCATGAGCTCCTGAACGCGTACGGGAACGACACCCGATTGACCCTCATCGTGTTCACCCTGGACGAATCCGCCTACTCGCGAGAGCTGGCGCCCCTGGCCGGGCATTACCCCGCCATGAAGCTCGGCCCGCCCTGGTGGTTCCACGACAGCATCGAAGGCATGACGCGTTTCCGGCAGTTGGTCACGGAAACCGCAGGGATCTACAACACGGTCGGTTTCAACGACGACACGAGGGCCTTCCCCTCAATCCCCGCGCGTCACGACCTTTCAAGACGGGTCGACTCCAACTTCCTCGCCGGATTGGCGGCGCGCCACATCATCGACCTTGAGGATGCCAAAAAAATGGGTCGAGCCCTGGCCTACGACCTCGTGAAAAAAGCGTACCGTCTTGAATGAACGAAGAGGTTCTATTTTGAATCTTAAAAAATATTCCATGGGCATTGGGGACCGCTTCGGTCATCAGGGCAGGGCGCAGCTCGAGGCCTTGTTGAAAGCCAAGCAATATGGCGTCGGTATCACACCCGTCTGGAACAAATCGTACCGGGAGCATCGGCTCATCGGAACCCAACCGTCCGACACACGACGGGAAGCCGACGAATCAGTCACAGCGAAAAATTGGCAGGACGACTATTTCGTCGACGCAGACCATATTTCCATGAAGACAGTCGATCTTTTCATACAAGCCTGTGATTTCTTCACGATCGACGTCGCGGATTTCATCGGCCGGAGTGCTGATGAGGATGGAATTTCAGAATTTGTGAAGCGACATCTTCGTTACACAGGCGGACTCCGTTTACCCGTTACGAACACACTTCTCAACATCACGGAATCCGGCATCCAGAAGATCGCTCGCAAGTATCTCTTTGCCGTCGAAGAAGCGGGCAGAATCTACCGTCACATTCTTAAATCGAAGCAAGCGTTTATCGTCGAGATCTCATTCGACGAAACCGATGATCCCCAGACGCCTGTCGAGTTATTTTTTATTCTGGCTGCGGTTGCTCAAGAGCGTATTCCAGCGCATACGATCGCCCCAAAATTTCCAGGACGATTCAACAAAGGGATCGATTATGATGAAGATGTAGATCACTTCGAACTGGTATTCTTGGAGTTCCTCGCAATCATCGATTTTTCTGTCAACGAATTCGCGCTTCCGCAAAATCTCAAGCTGAGCATCCACTCAGGCAGCGATAAATTTTCCATCTACGACCCGATTCGACGAGCGCTCAGGAAATGCGGTGCCGGCCTTCATCTCAAGACCGCAGGAACGACGTGGCTCGAGGAACTCATCGGACTGGCCGAAGCGGGTGTAGACGGGCTATCCATCGTGAAAGAGATTTATCGGAAGGCGTTTTCCAGATACGATGAGCTCTGTTTGCCCTATGCAAAAGTCATCGACATTCACACTTCTCAGCTGCCCTCCCCCACTGAAGTCGATCTTTGGGATCCACGAAAATTCACATCAACGCTCAGGCACAATCCGACCGATAAAAATTACAACCCGCACTTCCGGCAGCTGCTCCACATCGGCTATCCCATCGCAGCAGAAATGGGTAGCAGATACCTCTCTGCCCTGCAGGAATACGAGGACAGCATCGCCAAGAACGTGACAGAGAATCTATACGACAGACACATTAAAAAGCTTTTTCTGAATGAGTGAGGTGCTGAATGAAACCAATTTCAAGACAGACTGTAAAAAATCAAATACCTTCCCCCGCCCGGTCGACGAGCTATTTGATGATACCTATTATCGTCATTTTGATTTCATGTGCAAACCGGTCAAAAGAACAAGTTCCTCCCACCTTATGTGTCGGATACTATCAGACCGAGGAAGAAGCCAAAGAACAACTTGCAGAATTTTCCAAGAGCTACAGCAATTTGAAGGAGTGGAAAACACGCGCCAAGCGTGTCCGTCAGGGTATTCTCCACGGCGCCGAGCTGCTCCATCCCCCGAAAAAACGTGCTTTGAACCCGGTCCGGCACAGCAGAAGACAGTTTGACGGCTACACGGTCGAGAACGTGGCGTTCGAGAGTCTGCCGGGATTCTTCGTCACGGGAAATCTGTACCGTCCGTCTGGCAAAGGGCCATTTGCGGGGATCCTCTGCCCGCATGGTCATTTCACGGAGCCAAACGGCGGAGGACGTTTCCGTCCAGACATGCAGTATCGATGCGCAATGCTTGCCCGAATGGGAGCGGTCGTATTCGCGTACGATATGATCGGATGGGGAGAATCCACTCAGTGCTCCCACGAACATCCCAAAGCGGTCGCTCTGCAGATGTGGGACAGCATCCGTGCCGTCGATTTCTTGCTATCGTTGCCGGAAGTCGACCCCAAACAGATCGGCGTCACGGGAGCTTCCGGCGGCGGCACGCAGACTTTTTTGCTCACAGCCGTCGATCCCCGCGTCTCAGTCTCCGTCCCCGTCGTTCAAATCTCCGCCCATTTCTTTGGCGGATGCGTCTGCGAGAGCGGCATGCCCATACACAAGAGCGCGAAGCACGAGACGAACAATGCCGAAATCTCAGCCTTGGCCGCACCGCGTCCGCAACTCATCATCTCGGACGGTGACGACTGGACGAAGAACACGCCCGAAGTCGAGTATCCGTATATCCGAAATGTCTATCGCCTGTACAGTGCGGAGGATAAAGTCGAGAACATCCATTTTGCCGACGAAAAGCACGATTACGGTCCGTCCAAACGACTCGCAACCTATCGTTTTTTCGCGAAGCATCTTGGCCTCTCGCTCGATAAATTCTTAGATGCAACCGGTTCCGTCGATGAGAGCGGCGTCCGGATCGAAGACAAAGATGCCCTGCTCGTCTTCACACATGAGCACCCACGACCCGCCCACACCGTGCAGGGGAATGAAGCTGTGCAGTCCGTATTCTCAGGAAAATAATGCAACGCCCGATGAATTCTACACCAAGAAAAAAGCGGAATTTCTTTTTGGTCCTCTTCGCGATCATCCTGTGCATCGGACTGGCATATCGCCTGCCGAAATTAAAACAGCGGCCGATGCACACCGATGAAGCCGTCCATGCGATGAAGTTCGGCGCACTCCTGGAGCGGAATGAATACCGGTACGATCCCAAAGAATATCACGGCCCCACTCTGAATTATCTGACACTCCTTCCCGCGAAAATTGCTTCCGTCCGCAAGATCACGGAGGCCACCGAGACGACATTGCGGATCGTGCCCGTATGCGCGGGAATGCTTCTCATCCTGCTCCTCTTCTTCATGGCGGATGGATTGGGCAGGCGCATCGTGTTGTGGGCCGGTCTGTTCACAGCTGTCTCTCCCGCCTTCGTCTACTACAGCCGCTACTACATCCAGGAAATGCTCCTCGTATCTTTCACTTTCGGTGCCATCGTCTCGGGGTACCGGTATTTGAAAGGAAAAAACATCCTATGGGCTGTCTGCACGGGATTCTTCCTCGGACTCATGCACGCCACCAAAGAAACGTGCATCATTCCAATCGGAGCGATGGTTCTTTCCTTTCTCATTTTACGCTTCCTGCAATCCCGAACAAAACAAACGCTCCCTCCCATCCATTTTCGACATCTGTTCATCGTGCTCCTCACAGCATGCATCATCTCGGCTTCATTCTACACTTCATTCTTCACCAATCTTCGGGGAATTCCTGACTCGATCTTAACCTATAAGACGTACTTCCAGAAAGCCGGACAAAACGACTGGCACATCCACCCATGGTTCTATTATTTCAAACTCCTCATCGGTTCAAAACAGAGCGGGCGGCCGCTCTGGACGGAGGCATTCATCCTCGTCCTTTCTGTCGTCGGCATCGTCGCCATCATAAAACGCAGGCAACACTCGGATGCTGATTCCAATCTGCTCCGATTTCTCGCATTGTATGCGATCATCATGGCCATTGTTTATTCTATCATCCCGTATAAAACACCCTGGACGATGCTCGGTTTTTACCACACGATGATCATCATGGCCGCCGCAGGTGTTTCAAGACTCCTCACAATCCATACAGCCAGATGGACGCGCATCATCATCCTCACCATCGTTATCGTCGGATTGAGTCACCTCGCCTACCAATCCTATCTGTCGAATTTCAAATACGAAGCGGACGCATCCAATCCGGTCGTGTATGCCCACACGACAAAAGATATTTTTACCATAGCAGAAAAAGTCACGAAGATATCAGAAGTGCATCCCGACGGCAAAAACATGTGCATCCAGGTCATCTGTCCGGGTCACGACTACTGGCCCCTCCCCTGGTATTTTCGTTCCTTTCCGAACGTCGGATGGTGGAGCGAGGTCGATTCGACCTTTCAGCCTGCACCCGTCGTCCTGGCTTCTCCCGGCATCGAGCGCGATCTCATCGAAAAGCTGTACGAATCACAGCCTCCCGGTGAGAAGAGCTTATACGTTCCTCTCTTCGAATCGGTCGTGGAGTTGCGCCCGCAAGTCAAAATCCGCGGTTATGTCATTATACTCAACGCAGAGTAGTTTTCGGATTTCACAATTAAGTCCTCTCCTTTTTTTAGGAGAGGATTGAGGTGAGGTTTCTAATAACAAATCCGAAAACCACTTTGGCTCGAGTATAAA
>JBDRSZ010000445.1:0-2995 GCA_043824415.1 bacterium
ATGAAAGCTTCGATATGGTGATATCCAACGGGGTTTTCAACCTCATCCCTGATAAAACGAGGGCCCTGGCAGAGGCGTTGAGGGTCCTGAAGCCCAGTGGATGCCTCATGATAGCCGATCAGATCCTGACAGGGCAGTTACAAGCGGATACAAAGGCAAGGATTGAAAGCTGGTTCAGGTGAGAGGGGGGAGCAATACCGGGAAAGGATTTCCTGGCAATGTTTAAACAAGCTGGCTTTGTGGATATAGAACTCGTTGCGGATACCGGTTTTAACAGTTCTCCCGTTACAAAAGGTGCATTGTTTCGTGCTACCAAGCCGGTGATTTCAATCGTTAAAGAAAAGGAAAAGGTAATGGAGGATTCACTGAGTAAATACAAAGAGTTTTTTGATCAAACCTATGCCGAAGGTACTTTAGACCGTAAGACAAAGCACCTGATCGCCTTAGGGGCCTCATTGGCGGCCGGATGCGAAGCATGAACTAAGTATTGCCTTGCAGTTGCAAGGGAATTAGGTGCATCGGATGAAGAAATAAAAGAGACAATGGCCGTCGCCATGACTATAGGGGCTACAAAGATCCAGATTCTTCAAGAAAATTCTATAGCCAGTATTTCGGTGAAGAAATCTTCTGAGGCCCAGGATGAACAAGGAGAAGCGTCTACCGCAGACCAAGAAGCCTGTACTGTCTGACCCAGTCAATCTCGCTCTGGATGAGCGATAAGGTATTCCCAGCTTTTTGGGTAAGAGTCAGGAACAGACTTGATCCTTTTACTCTTTTTTGGCTAATATTTTACCAGTGTCTCTTCGAACGGTTCTTGTGCTATATGATGCCATGGATTTCAGCCATAAAGAGATCTCGGGGATACTTGATATCAAGGTAGATAACGTAAAAGTAAGACTCCACAGGGCGCGAAAAAAAATGAAGACTATCCTTAAAGAGAAATGCACTTTTGAGAGGGATGAAAGAAACGTACTCGTTTGTGATCCCCAGTGAAAACACAGGTTGGCAAAGTCTTTTATGCACTATTTTCAAAGCGCTAAACTGTTACAATTTTATGTTGTCTATTCACCTGAAAGCATACAAAATTCTAGAGTAAGTGTGGGAAGGTATGATCAGAAGGTGGAGGTAAAATTTATTATGGAGAATTGTCACCATGTCGAGAGGTAGCCCATTAGAGTCCTTAGCTAAAGCGATATTGATTGGTGACCGATCAGAGGCGCTACAGACGTTGGGCAGGGCGATCGAGGCAGGCTTTGGGGTTGAAGAAATCGTCGTTAAATGCGTATTAAAAGCTCATATTGATTTTGGGGAATGGTATGAACGAGACCCAGCGGGTTCGCTAAAGGCATGGGACTCTTGCTTTCTTACTTCAATAAAAGTGCTAAAAGTGTTGGAATCAAAAATAGGGGTGCCTGAAAAACCTCCCTTCTCCGTTCTGGTCGCCGCGGTAAAAGGAGAGGGTCATATCACCACGAGAGACTTAATTGCTCTCCTCCTAAAAGCCAAGGGTTTAAATGTATACAACTCTAAGAGGGGGATCCTTTTGGAAGATATTTCTCAAGTACTATCGGATCCTTCGCTGAAATTCGTGATACTCACGTGCACAGAGGAGGCGACGAAATCTACCATTGACACTTTAATTAAGGGAATCAGAGACACCAGACCTGATGTCAAGATCATAGCCGGCGGTTCTTTTTCAGGAAGTGTGGATGCCGATAAAGTTCTCTCGGATCCATTGAGGTTGTGCGACACGCTGTTCGCTTTTTTTTAGCGGAAGAAAGATGGAGCGTCGGCATTCATTACAATACAGCTCAGACCCTTTTCGATTTAACACCTTGCCTACAGCCTTGACCTGGCCGTCTATGATCACTGCTGGCGTCATGTGCATTTCAGATTTGGCGATTTCCATCCTGTCTAACACTTTGACAACCTGAGCATCGACATCGCTTTGAGACAAGGCTTCTTTAATAATTGCTTCAGTAGTATTTAATCTAACGCAACCAGTAGCCAACACCTCGATCTTCATTATGTCCCTTTTGGTTGTCAATGGATGATTTTCCTTTCTTAATGATGTTCCATCCCATCCACCACCCGGCGGACATCAGACAAACATCACCTGCCTTTCGGGTTCTTTTTAGCACAGTCACAACTCCCTGACTTCTTTTCTGCCGCGATCCTTTCAATAATCAGAGAACGCCCGCTCCGGATAAAATCTTGCTCGATGTCATCTCTTGTATATTCAAAACAGTAACATATGAGATTGTCTGTTTGATGATCACTCATATTGCGTGATTCATCATGGCTTATAGTATGAGTTGTTGTATTGGTTGCTTTAGGATTGGCAACATATCCGGCTTTTAGCAAAGCCTGACACATCTGTTCTATTGTAACCGAGGCCTGATCATAAACAACTGCTGTTCTTTTTTCAGGAAAAATGGCTTTGACGTTCTTAACTCCTGGCAGCTCTTCCAGAGCGCTTGCCACCTTAGGCTCTCAGCCCATTCATGTCATTCCCATAACATCTAAATGGACTTCTTGATAATGATTTAGTTCTACCATGAAATTCGTTCCCGTGTTCAGAAAATTCTTGACCTTACTTAGATCTTTCGTTCCGAATTTCCTTGCTCAATAGCTTCTGGCACCTTAGGGCTCAAAAAAGGATTTTTGCGAAGCCCAATACCTTTTAATTAGCTGCTTGAGAGTCTCGTCTATGAAATCTTGCAGTTCCATTGCTGAACTCCTTTTCTTCTTACCTTATTGTCTATTGAATTCTAAAGAACGCTTATATGCACTTTATTTTCATATCTTTGATTTAGTCCGGGTGCTGCCCAGCCTATTATGCGACGTAGGAAAAGGGAGCTGTCAGATTAAATCGAAGCATCAGACAAGCACCGTATTGATCAGTACAGCTTCTGCTCTTGGATACCGGTATAAACCGCCTTGCAGATTCCCGAGACTCCCCCTTTCAATCCTTCGGGGATCTTACCTCCCTCCG
>JBDRSZ010000446.1:0-8370 GCA_043824415.1 bacterium
CTTTCTTCTGCTTGGGAAAAATTTAGTTCATCCAATCGATTCAAAGCGCTCTCGTCCACCAAAACTTCCCTGGCTTTGCTTCCGTCAAAAGGTCCGATGATGCCCGCGTCCTCGAGCTCATCGATCAATCGGCCCGCCCGCGCATACCCGATCCGAAGTCGGCGCTGCAGAAGAGAAGCCGATCCCTGCTGATGCCGTATGACGAGTCTCGCAGCCTCACGGAAAAGCTCGTCTCGTTCTCCTCTTCCGACGCTCGCACCTGTCGTCTCCTTGGATTGAAAACTCGGCAGCCACCAGTTTTCTTCTTTAGGTTGCCGGCTGATGTGATCCGCGATGCGCTGGACTTCCTCAGTCGAAACAAACGCTCCATGAATCCGAACGGGCTCCGGCTCCCTCGGATGCAGAAACAGCATATCCCCGCGGCCCAGGAGCTTCTCCGCGCCGTTGCGGTCTAAAATCGTCCTCGAATCCGTTTTCGCCGCCACCTGGAACGCGATCCGCGATGGGAAATTGGCCTTGATCACGCCCGTGATCACATCGACCGAGGGCCTCTGCGTCGCCAAAATAAGGTGGACTCCCACGGCCCGCGACATCTGGGCCAGCCTCGCGATCGGCTCCTCGATCTCTCTCGCTCCCATGATCATCAGGTCCGCAAGCTCATCCACAACGAGCACGATAAACGGAAGCTTCTGCGGAGCCTTCCCGTCCTGAACAGTGTGAACTTTACCCTCTTCCACGGCTCTGTTGTAGTCCTCTATGTTTCGCACCCCGGCTCTTGCTAAAATGCGATACCGTTTTTCCATTTCTACTTCCAAGCTGCGGAGCACTGCCACGGCATTCTCAACCGTCGTGATGACTTCCTCGTTCAAATCCTCCCGCGTCGTCAGATGATGGTCGCGTAGCTTCCGGTAGATCGACAGCTCCAGCTTCTTAGGATCGATGAGGATGAGCTTCACCTCCGAAGGCTTCGCTCGGAAAAGGATGCTCGTAATAATGGTGTTCAAACAAACGGATTTTCCCGATCCCGTCGCCCCGGCGACTAAAAGATGAGGCATCTGGGCCAAATCTGTCACGTACGCATGGCCCTCGATCGTCCTTCCCAACGCCAGCGTGAGTTTTGATGTGGATTTCTGGAATGCTTTCGATTCCAAAACACCGCGAAGCTTCACCTCCGTCCATGTGTCGTTGGGGATCTCGATTCCCACGGCCGCCTTGCCCGGTATGGGCGCCACGATCCGAACTCTCTGGGCCTGCATGACCAAAGCCAAGTCATCCTGGCAGCCGACAAAACGGCTGACCTTCACGCCCGGAGCCGGCCTCACCTCGAAGCGGGTGATGACGGGACCCGGCTGAACACCCACAACACTTCCGTGAATGTCGAATTCCCGAAGCTTCTCCTCTAAATAATGCGCTTTCCTTTCCAAAGCTTGACGATCAACGAGCTTCTCTTCGGGAACAGAAGGCGCCAGCAGATCCAGGGAAGGAAATACATACGGTCCTGCGGGAACATTCGTCTGTTCTCCGACTTCGACCTTTTCTGGTTTTTCCTCATCGCCCACGACAATCCTCGGTCTCGAAACCGGCGGTTCCAAAACAGGCTGTTCCTTAAGCGTCCTCTCTTCAGGAATGATGGGTTTTTCAAACCGTTCCTTCATCGGCGGTGTTTTCACCCGTCTTCTGATCTTCGTAAGACCCAGGAAGAGCGTCTTAATTTCATCCCTGAATCCCAAGAGCGATTCCCGCATACTCCAGGATGTCGCGGAAACGAGAAAAACAAGGAGAAAAGTCAAGAGGACCACGACGCTTCCCGCCGTGCCCAGGAAACGGCTCATCCGTTCCGCAAAAAAACCGCCCAAAAGACCGCTGAGACGGAATCCGTATTTGCTGCCTACCTCAGAAACGGCCTCAGGCATCGCCAGTGCGGTCGATAAAAAAATGCCCAACGCGAGAAAATACAGACTCAGACGGAGGAAAGGTTTGAACGGCCTCTGGAGGAAGATATTCCAGCCAAACAGGAAAATCAGAAAAGGAAAAATCAGACAGGAATAACCGATCGTATACACGTAGAGATAATAGCTCATCCAAGCGCCCGCCAGACCGAGCCAGTTCTTCACGGCACTCGGAGATCCGCTGTTGGGATAATCGGAAAAGTGATGAGAAACGAGCCCTAAAAAAACGAGCAGGGCAAATGCCATCAGCAGGATGCCTAAGGCTTCTCTTCTTCTCTCATCCTCTTTATTTTTCCCTTGTTTCACCATCAGCCAGACCTAATCAGCGCTCCGTCCCCCATCACGGGAACAACGTCGGTTGAATCTACCGAGACACAGAGCGGAATATCATCCTCCATTCCCAGTGAAATCAGAACTCTCCCTTGGACGGATTCTTTGGCCATCGTCAACAGATCCTTTGAAAAACGGTCGTACAGGACGCGTGCAGCTTTGGCCCCATCGCCCAATTCAAGAGACTGTCCATGCGACGTATTCACCAATCCATCCACGATAAATCCGGCACACGCCGCATCCTCCATTGAAAATCCCCCGTTCGTGCCGGAACATGCGATGAGACAATCGCCCTTTCCGTCCCTCAGCCGCTCGACAACCGCCTTTCCGTTCACAAAACCAGCGACAAGAAGCGCCGCCGCGCCTGCAGATTTAACGATCATCCGGGAACCGTTCGTACTCGTATAGACAAGGGTCTTGCCGCAAACCGTCTCTTCTCCATAGTCATTCGGAGAATTCCCCAGATCGAATCCCGGAATCCGAACACTCCCGCGTTCCCCGCAGAGAAGCATCTTGGCCTTCGGATACTTTGCAGCCTCCTCTCCAGCCTGCGTCATCGTCGCAACAGGGACGACCTTTTCCGCACCGTGGGCCAGCGCTGTGATGATCGTCGTTGACGCTCTCAGCACATCCACGACCACCACCCTCTTACCAACGGCATCATCTGTACGAAATGCCTCCGGCACAAACGCCACATCGACTTTCATTAATGACTCAAACAGTTCATTTATCTCAGTAACTGAACTTTAGCAAAATTCCAGATTCTGTGAAGGGGAGAGTGTCATTTCCGAAACCAATGTGTGGATGATGGATTATTGAACCTCCGCCCCGCCTGGATTCCCGCTTAAAAAATGCGGGAATGACATCTCTGAACATCCAGCATCTATTGCTACATACTTGCCAGTTAACTTTAGTCACTTTAGCTCACTTCCAACTTTAGTCACTTTAGTTCACTTCCCACTTTAGTCACTTTAGTTCACTTCCCACTTTAGGCATTTTAGTTCACTTCCCACTTTAGGCATTTTAGTTCACTTCCCACTTTAGTCACTTAAAAAATGGCTCATCTTCTTTCGTGATGTCAGCGGAACGAACGGTATCTCTGCGATTCGTCCCTCAAGGCCATCCGTCTGCCCTTTCTGCCTGAACATCAATCGCGTGCCCATGTCTGAGTAGCGACAGACACCCACGAATCCGATGGGCGTATTTTCCATCGTCGGCGAAATGACTCCGCTCAACACCGTACCCACGACTTCATTCTCTAAAGCGACTTCCCACTCGGGCATCGCCTTCCTCCTACCCTCCATCACAAACGGAAACACGTAGTAATCAATTCCCTTTTCCTTCTGCTTCAGAAGACTTTCCTTCCCCAAAAAATCCGTTTCCCAGGAGATGGCAAACTCCCACGGATGTCCCACTGCGACACGATCAGGCCTGAGTTCATGGCCGTGCAGAGGAAGACCGGCCTCTGTACGCAGCGTGTCCCTCGCTCCCAGACCGCACGGTAGGATGCCAAAGGCTTTTCCTTCCTCCAACAGAAGGTTCCATAAATCCAGACCGTTCTTCAACGAAGTGTACAGCTCAAACCCGACTTCACCCGTGTAACCCGTACGGGAAACGAGTACCTCCATTCCGTCCAGCTCCACTCCTTGAATGAACCGGAAAAATTTAAATTCAGAAAGTTTCTCACGATCCATCCACTTCGAGATCAGTCTCGGAGCGCTCGGTCCCTGCAGGTCGAGCTTCACCGTATCCTTGCTGATGTTTTTTAGCTGGACTGCTGTCAAAGCGTTCCTCTGAAGCCACTGGAAATCCCCTTCGATGTCCCCCGCATTGACGACCAGCATCCAATTCTCCGCATCAAAACGGTACACGATGCAGTCATCCACCACGCCTCCATGCTCATTCAACATGAAATTGTACATCGCCTGGCCGTCTACCATTCTCTCGATGTCATTCGTCAGCAGCCAGGAGAGAAACGCCAGCGAATCGGGTCCCTTGATTTCAAACTCGCCCATGTGGCAAATATCAAAAAGCCCGCATGCTTTCCGAGTGGCATGATGCTCAGCCGATTGACCTGTCGGGTACCAGAGCGGCATCCTCCAGCCCGCAAAATCGGCCATCTTCCCCCCCAGCTTAATGTGCTCATCAAAGAGCGGAGTCATTTTCGATTCCACGATCACCTCGTATTTCTTCCAATATATCCAGAATGATTGAACCGGCGTCTCTGTAATTTCAGGATAAAATCAAATCGGAGAATAAAAATGAGGACGAAAACAAACCATGTTTACTCGACATTCCATTGCAGGTCCTCAACGACGCATCCGTATCCTGAGCCATAAGTCGAAACGAGATGGTTTAATTTTATCGTATAGTGAAGTGATGAGAATGGCCATGTACCTCCTGGCTACGGTATCCCGCAGCCTTTAACAGTCGCTTATAGATAAACGAATGCTTTTACAACATTCCACAAGTTTTGAATGACTTAAGACAAGAAAAATTTTCTTAGTATAATATATTGAAAAAAGAGACTCTTGTCAATAAATTTTCCAAGATTATTTATCTCACAACAGCGATCTTCTCTTTCCTCAGGAGTTTTCTGTCTACTATAATTATATACAGATAAATCCCGCCTGGAACCTCTCTCCCATCCCTGTCCAATCCGTTCCATTGGTAAAACTGAAGGCCGCTCGAAGCATAGTAGCGCTCCATATTTTCAATGCCGTATCCAGATGGATGCATGATCAGAATTTTTACGACACCTGGTTTCTCCAAAATAAAAGGAATCGTCGTCATCGAATGCTGTCCGAGGACAAAGGGATTGGGATAGCTGGCCGGAAGACTCTCATCGATATCTGGACCGGGTGATCCGATGAAAGGAATGAACAGCGTCTGCCCATCCGGAAATTCCACGACGGCAACACATCTCCATTGGAGGAAGGTGTCTGAAATCAGTCTCGTTTGAACGCCGTTCTCCAAATCTGTGTTCAGCGGATTGTGATCATCGTGAGCGATGACAAGGAAAAACGCTCCCTCCGGCGCGTCGGAATTCCTGTGCATATTCGTCGGAATGAGTGTAAAGGTGGACGCATCGTCATATTGAAACTGAAAATAACGGCAAGCCAGATGGCGCACGGAACGACTCACCGTCGTGTCATGCTCAAATACGAACGCGCCGTCCAGCTTCATTTCGGGATATTCAAGGCCCTCGGGATAAAAACGGCTCGCATCGGCCCTGGATCCCGTCAGATAATTCCACCCGTAAAAGACGGGCAGCTCATCCTCAAACGTGCGGCCCATTTCTCTCAGGGCCATATCCGTCGCCTCGACCGCAGGATAATTCACAATCTGCTCCCAGATCTTCCGGGCGAACTCTCTGCTCCCCGTTCGTTTTTCCAAGAAGTGAAACCAGACGCAGAGTCCGACCCCATGCCAGTACTCGTCGTAATCAAAAGCGATGTTCGTCGCATTGAAAACCGATGTCAGCCAAAAATAATAATCGTTCACATCGTCGTAGCAGACATCCTCCATCCACGACGAGCCCGCTTCCATTAAAAATAGGTCCGCGAAACCTCCAAAATTATTTTCCCTCCCGTTGTAGCCCATTTGAATCATGTGAAAAAACTCGTGGGCCAATGTCACACGAAGCCCGTCCAATCCCTTCGTCTGTGTGTGTGTATAGTTATTGTCGACGAACATGTACGATGAATAAACGTCCGGATTTCGTGAGAGAAGCGCATCTGTATTCGTCGATCCGTAACCATGGGGCATGTCTATTATATACACATCCCACTCCGGCCCGTCGTGATTCTCGTCATCTGGCGGCGGTTTGAAACCGAGCTGTTCGACCTCTACGGAATACACATAATCCAAGCTTCGACCGGTTTCCTCCACATAGTCGGGAATACCGGATCCGTCTAAATCCTCAGCGGAAACAGCATCGTATCCGATCGTCGCATAGTGCACGCGGAACCGACCGCTCGGACTGACATAACTCTCTGGAAGGGTGCTCGGTCGTTGTAGGTAAGTCGTTAAAATCATTCTTTGCTCAACACTGAAATCGTTCCACCGATTCCGAATCCGAAAATTTAATCCGAAAGCGCACTTCACCGGCAATCCGACGATCTCCCTGTACGTTTCCGGAAGCCGTTCAGGAGCATACACCCGTAAAGCCTCCAGATACAGTGCCTCCAATTCCGTCATTTGGCCCCTTCTCTGTTCTTCCTGGATCCTCTGAAAGAAAGTCTGAGAAACAGCTCTATGGACCAACAAAAGACAAATGCAAAGGAAAATAATTTTCCTCATACCGTTTCCTACACTTACTTCTTCCGAAAGACAAGAGACAATGGCACTCCGTCAAACCCGAAACGATCCCTGATCTGATTCTCCAAAAACCGGCTGTAATTCTCTGTTATCAGATGAGGAAAATTCGAGAAGAAGGCAAACCTCGGAGGATTCACCCCGACCTGCGTTCCGTACAGGATGCGCACGCGCTTCCCCTGGACAGCAGGAGGCTGAATCCGTCGATTCAAATTTTCGATGAACCGATTCAAATCAGGAGAGGAAATCCGCTTCCCCCTTTCTTCCATCGTTTGCTTGACCAAATCCAAGACCTTCTTGACGCGCAGATTCGTCTTGCAGGACACGAACACGACGGGAATATACGCCGTGCCGTGCAGCTTTCGTCGCAGACCCTCCTCCCATTCCGAAACCTTTTCCGGATCACCCTTCACCAGATCCCACTTGTTCACGACAAGAACGATTCCCTTTTTCGCTTCCAAGACTTCGCTGACGACGCGCAAATCCTGCTGCGTCAATCCCTCTCCGGCATCCATAAAAACACAGGCCACGTCGCACCGCTCCACCACGCGGCGTGTCCGGAGCGCACTGTAATACTCCACGTTTTCCTTCACGCGACTTCTTCGCCGCATACCGGCCGTATCGATAAGAATGAACTCCCTGTCGCCAGCCCGGAACCGTACATCCACTGCGTCCCTCGTCGTTCCGGGAACCTCTGTGACAAGAAGTCTGTCCTCGCCCACAATGGTGTTGATAAAAGTGGATTTCCCCACGTTGGGCTTTCCGACGACGGCCAATTTCACGGTTTTTTCATCCGTCACCGAATGCGGCTCTTCGGTGGAATTCAATTCCGAAACAACGCGCGACAGAAGGTCTCCTATGCCACGCCCCCCAAGCGCCGAAATGGTTACGGGTTCACCCAGCCCCAAACGAATAAACTCAGCCGCATCAGATTCCCGCTTCTCTCCGTCCACCTTGTTCACCGCCAAAACCCATGCCTTTTTGCTCTTTTTCAAAATTTTGGCCGCCTCACCGTCCACGTCCGTGATACCCGTCGTGCAGTCTACGAGGAAAAGAATGAAATCCGACTCCTCTATGGCAAGCCGGACTTGATGCGTCACTCCGATTTCGATCACATCCTTGCTTTTAGGGATGAATCCGCCCGTATCCACGAGCTTAAAACGAACGCCCTCCCATTCGGCGTCGGCGCTCTTCCGGTCCCGCGTGATCCCGGGGGCATCATCCACGATGGCCTCCCGCCGGCCGATGATCCGGTTGAAGAGCGTCGATTTGCCCACGTTGGGCCGCCCGATGATGGCCACGACAGGTCCGCTCATTCTGTTCTCCACAGCACAGACAGATCATCGCATACGAGGACTCTCCTGCCGAGAGCATCGCCCAAATCTTTCGGAGAAAGGTCATCCAAAAAAAGTCCGTCACCGTTCAGACAATTAGGCGGAAGGAGAAGGACGGCGTCGTCCGAATCGTCCTGAAAAGCATGAATGATGTCCTGCCCCGTCAGCAGGCCCGAGACCGTCACAGACTCACCATAAAAACGATTTGGAACGACCCGCAATTCAGCGGAGAGATTTCCGATCTGGTCAAGCCTCGGGAGTACCTCGCGTTCTAACATCGGCCCTGCCAGCATTCCCGTAACGAACACTGTGCGTGTGGGTCGCTTCAACCGAACGGGCGCCTCTCCCAAGCATTCCTCACATTCCATCAGGAAAGACCGCGTCAACCCTACGCCGTTGTCTACCTGCCAGAAATCTCCGTAATGCTCCGCCGGAGGAAT
>JBDRSZ010000447.1:0-5777 GCA_043824415.1 bacterium
CTGAAAGCTGAGCGGATGATCGGCACGATGCTGCCGTGCAACGTGATCGTTCAAGAATCGGATGGAGGGAAAACAGAAGTTGCTGCCATCGATCCCGTTGCCTCGATGCAGGCGGTTCAAAATCCCGATCTTGAATCCATCGCTCATGAAGTTCGAAATAAATTGAAAAAGGTTGTTGAGTCGATAGAATAAAATATAGAAACAGTAGATGAGATGATGAAACGATGGGGGTACACATGAAAAAAATCGTACTTTTTTTTACTCTCTTCGGGACGATTTTTTTATCTTCAGGAGACATCCGAACTCAGATTCCCACGCGATCCGAACAGAATGCGCTGGCAGTACAGGGACACCGTTCGGCGATGATGTATCCGTTGCCGGAGGAACCGACGCTCATCGATTATGAAAAGGCGATGTTGTCCGACAATCCTTCTATTCGGGCCGTCTATGGTGCGTGGCAGGCGGAGTTGAAAAAAATCGCCGTCGTTCGCGGGCTGCCCGATCCCACAATTCAATTCGGCTATTTCATCCAAAATATCGAGACTGCGGTCGGTCCTCAGGAGTACAAGATCGGTGTGATGCAGATGATCCCATGGATAGGCAAGCTCATCGTTCAGGGGGATATCCAGGCCCTGAACGCAGAGGCTGTGTATCAGAAATTCCAGAGCGAAATCGACGATCGACTATTGAGGCTCAGAAATCTCTATTACGACGCCTATTACTTGGAGCGTGCCGTCGACGTCACTCGGGAGAATATCAATCTGGTCAAGAATTGGGAAGGAGTGATTCTGTCCAAATACAAAACAGGAAAAGCCCAGCATGCCAACCTGATAAAGACGCAGATCGAAGCCGTCAAGCTTCAGGATGATTTAGAATCGCTTTTGGCCGAGCGCAAACCGCTGTTGGCAGGATTTCACGCCCTGCTCAATCGATCTGACATCGAACGTATTTTTGTTCCGGACAGTCTGGAGTATAAATCCTTTTCCTATACGAAAGAGGACGTGGCATCGATGGTGCTGGAAAACAATCCCAGTTTGAAGCGGAGCTATTTGATGAAGGAAACAGCTGGAAAAGGAGTCACGCGGGCCAGGTTGAACTATTTTCCCGATTTCAGCATCGGGATCGACAGGATCTTCACGGGGGATAAATGGAATGCCATGGGACAACCCGTGGCAGAGAGCGGCAAGGATCCTCTGGTAGTCATGGGTTCGGTGAGTATTCCGCTCTGGTTCAATAAACAGGCGGCCGGAGTCGGCGCAGCGGAATATTTAGAGAAGAAGGCTGAGGCAGAGGTTGAGGTTCAGGAGAATTCCGTACGCGTCGAACTTGAAAAAATCTGGTTCGAACTGAAGGATGCGGATCGGAAAGTCGTTCTCTACAGAGAGGTGCTGGTTCCGAAGAGCCTCGAATCTCTCCGGTCCTCTGAGAAGGCTTATATCGGCGACGAGGCCGATTTTCTCGATTTGATCGACGCGCAGAGGCGTTATTTAGAGTTCATGCTGGCGTCGGAACGGGCTCTCGTCCGTCATCAAAAGGCATGGGCGAGGCTGGAAGCTTTGGCCGGGAGGACGTTATGAAAACACCGATACCATTCAATAGGAAGGGAGCACTGTCCGTTCTTCAATCGATTCGAAATATGCCTAAATTGGCATGGGGATTGGTTGTGTTGGCCTTTGCTCTCGGGCTTCTCATCCGCGGAGGTGGTGGAGATCGAACGGACGAAACCCGAAACAGCCATGTCCACGATGAAGCCAAAGTCGAGTGGTGGACCTGTTCGATGCATCCCCAGATCAAACTGCCCGAGCCGGGACAATGCCCCATCTGTTTCATGGATCTAATCCCATTGGAAACGGAGGATTCGGGGGACGTGCCCACGGAGCTGAGGATGTCGCCCGCGGCAATGAAACTGGCGGAGATCACTACGGCCCGCGTCCGCAGAGGGCCGGCGAAAAAGACGATCCTGCTGTCGGGCAAGGTGGCTGTGGATGAGACGCGCCTGGGCAGGATTGCGGCCTGGGCGCCGGGGCGCATTGAAAAACTCTATGTGGATTATACGGGAATTTTCGTAAAGAAGGGCGATCCGTTGGTGGAACTTTACAGTCCTGAGTTGTATGCGGCCCAGGAGGAATTCCTTCAAGCGAGACAGAGGAACGCTGATGCCCAGTCCGGTATGAGCAAGACGACGGCGAAGGCGACTTTGGATGCGGCGGAAGAAAAATTGCGGCAGTTCGGGCTGACGGATGAACAAGTCAAAGAGATTGAGAAGCGGGGCACGGCCAAGGACAGGGTGACGATCCACAGTCCGATTTCGGGCGTGGTGGTTCACAAGAATGCTGTGGAGGGTCTCTACGTGGCGCAAGGGACGCAGATTTACGCCATCGCTGATCTTTCCGAGGTTTGGATTGTTTTAGATGTCTATGAGGCCGAACTGTCCTGGCTCAGAAAAGGGCAGACTGTGTCGTTTGCTGTCGAGGCGATTCCCGAGGAACGGTTCGAAGGGAAGGTTGTTTTTGTCGATCCCATCCTCGACGAGAGGACGAGGACTGTGCCGGTTCGTCTCAACGTTGATAATCATAAAGAATATCTGAAACCGGGCATGTTCGTGCGCGCCGAAGTGACTTCGCAGATTCGACCAGGGACTGACGGCCGTCTTCCTGTATTGGTGCCCGCGACGGCTGTGTTAAAAACGGGAAAGCGGGCAGTCGTCTATGTGAAAAAACCGGATACGGAATCGCCCGTGTTCGAGGGGAGGGAAATTGTCGTTGGCGCCAGAGCAGGGGATGATTTCATCGTGATTTCCGGACTCCGCGAAGGCGAGGAGGTCGTGGTCAAGGGAAATTTCAAGATCGACAGCGCGTTCCAGCTTGCGGCCAAGCCCAGCATGATGAATCCGGAGGGCGGAATGGCCATGACGGGGCACGAGCATCATGGTGATAGTGAAGCGACTCCTCCTAACACTTCTGAAAAACAAAAAAAGATTGAAGCTGAAGCTGAGGCGACAGAAGTAAGTATCACATTTGTGCAAATTTTAGAACCGGTGTATAAGGCATATTTCGAAGCCCAAGCCGCGCTCGCAGGGGATAATTTCGAGGCTGCGCAAAAAGCTTTGGCCGGTTTGGACGAAAAATTTCTTAATGTGAGCACGAAAGAACTGAAGGAATCCTCCAAGAGACGATGGGATGAGATCAAAGCATTGATACATGATGTGGCTCAGCACGCTCGTCACTGGTCGAATATCGACGCGGCGCGAAAAGCGTTCGAATCCATCAGTATTTCGATATTGGCCGTTGAAAAGGAATTCGGACACACAGGGGATCGGGTCCATTACGAAATCTTCTGCCCGATGGCGTTCGACAACAAAGGCGCTTCGTGGCTTCAGAATCATGAGATTGTGGATAATCCGTATTTTGGGAGTGCGATGCAGCGGTGCGGTGAAATTAAGGAGGCATTTGAGGGTAAGAGGTAATCCCCCCTGTGGTCCCCCCTTTTAAAAAAGGGGGGACAAAATAGGTGAATGCGGATTGAACGTTCGATCTGTTTCAACATTGTTCCCTGACTGAAGGATATAAACAATGGATGATAAAAATAAATTATCGATACTCGACAGACTCATCAGAGCCTGCCTGGAGAATAAGCTGGTGGTCTTTCTGTTTTTGATCGCTGTGCTGGTTTGGGGCGTCATGGTGGCGCCTTTTGACTGGCACATTCGGGGACTGATGCGCGATCCCGTGCCCGTAGACGCCATCCCCGACATCGGCGAGAACCAGCAGATCGTGTTCACAGAGTGGATGGGCCGTTCGCCCCAGGATGTGGAAGATCAGGTCGGGTATCCGCTCACGGTGGCCCTGTTGGGCATTCCTGAAGTGAAGACCATTCGTTCGTACTCGATGTTCGGATTCTCGACAATCTACATCATCTTCAAAGAAAAAGCGGATTTTTACTGGTCGCGAAGCCGCATCCTTGAAAAGCTCAATGCCCTGCCTCCGGGTACGCTGCCGTCCGATGCAAAGCCATCCTTGGGACCTGACGCCACGGCTCTGGGACAGGTCTTCTGGTATACACTGGAAGGCCGGGACAGCGAAGGCAGGCCGACGGGTGGTTGGGATTTGGATGAGCTGCGGTCCATTCAGGACTGGTATGTGAGATACGCCTTGCAGTCGGCCGACGGCGTGGCGGAGGTGGCTTCCGTGGGGGGGTATGTGAAAGAATACCAGATCGACGTGGACCCGGCGGCTCTGCTCCAGCATGGCGTGGCATTGACGGATGTGTTCAACGCCGTCCGGATGTCCAACGTGGATGTGGGCGCGCGGACAGTCGAGGTCAACCGCGTGGAGTATGTCGTACGCGGTGTCGGTTTCATCAAGACTCTGGAAGATATCGAGTATACTGTCGTCAAGATGAAGGATAACGTCCCCTTGTACGTCAAGGATGTGGCCGATGTCTCCTTGGGACCGGCCCTGAGGCGCGGCGTTTTGGATAAGGAAGGGGCCGAGGCTGTGGGCGGCGTGGTGGTTGTCCGGTTTGGTGAGAATCCGTTGGCTACGATCAAAAACGTTAAAGAAAAGATCGCTCAAATCAGCCCAGGTCTCCTTAAAAAGACGCTTGCCGACGGCACTGTTTCCCAGGTGACGATCGTTCCCTTCTACGACAGGACGGGTCTGATCTACGAGACCTTGGGCACTTTGAATCATGCGTTGCGGGATGAAATCCTCATTACAGTTATCGTCATTTTGGTCATGGTCATGCATTTGTCCACATCGATACTCATCACCAGCCTCCTGCCGATCACCGTGCTGATGGCTTTCATCGGTATGAAGCTGTTCGGTGTGAACGCCAACATCGTGGCGCTATCGGGCATTGCTATCGCTATCGGCACGATCGTGGATATGGGAATCGTTGTTTCGGAGAACATGCTGAAACGCTTGGCCGAGGCTGATGAGAAGGAGAATAAACTGGAAGTGCTTTTCCGCGCGGCCTCCGAAGTCGGGGGGGCCGTACTCACGGCCGTGTCCACGACTGTGGTCAGCTTCCTGCCGGTTTTCGCTATGCAGGCCGCGGAGGGCAAACTGTTCAAGCCCCTGGCCTATACAAAAACTTTAGCGCTCATCGCATCGGTGGTTCTGGCTCTGACCATCCTGCCACCATTCGCTCACATTCTGTATACGAAGCGGATCAAAACCGGGCGGTTTCGTACCCTCCTGCACGGTCTGTTTATCGTTCTGGGTGTATTCACTCTGTTTACAATTAAATGGTGGATCGGATCCGTCCTCATTCTGTTCGGTGTATTCCATTTTGTGAAGAGTCGGCTGGGGACGCGCGTGATTCACTACGCACCCAGAGCCGTTAATTGGATTATCATATTCATCGTGGCGGCCGTTCTCTCATCCACTTGGGCGCCTTTGGGATACGGACGTTCGGGCGTCGTGAATTTCATTTTTGTGGCGTTCGTCCTCATCGTGGTCATGGGCATGTTTTTTCTCTTCATGCGGAACTATCCGCGCATGTTGCGATGGGCCCTCGACCACAAGAGGAAGATTATCATCGGTCCCATCCTCCTCGTCGTTGTCGGGACTACAGTGTGGATGGGATTCGGGCGACTCTTCGGGTTCATGCCCCGTTTCATTAAAAAATCCCGCCCATATCAGACGATGCAGCATGTTTTCCCCGGCCTGGGGAAGGAGTTTATGCCTCCCTTGGATGAGGGATCGTATCTCTACATGCCCACGACGATGCCTCATGCAGGCATGGAGGAAGCTTCCGATGTTCTCAGAAAAATA
>JBDRSZ010000448.1:0-8736 GCA_043824415.1 bacterium
CGGATTGGTATTTTTTTGAAAACTGTGCACCTTCCCGTCGAGGGGTACGTAAACGGGAGAACCGGCATCCATAAAAATATCAATGCCCAAATGCACGGTCCGGGCTTCCCCATCCAAAGTGAAATGCTCCGAGGTATAGACCAGCCGGGATTCGTTATAGCGTCCGATACCCACCCGTGAACCGTCCTTTTTCATCAGGCCCGTCAGCAGTTCTGTCATTTGCTCAAGGTCCATGGCATCCGGCGGACGGTCGAAATCAAGACTGCCCGGACTCAGATCAAAGAACGTGACCTTTTCATTTTTCAGATCCGCATCGACCACAGGCGCAAAGGTTTTACGGTGCTTTTTCAACCAACCGACAACCGGTAACGTTTGAGGACAGGGCTCCAAACCACAAGCTTTCCTGAAGATGTAACATGCGAATCCGGGATGCACTTCCGACAGTTTCTTGAGCAGATCCCAGGCCGGTTTTTCAGAAATGGTGAGATAGGGATTGTCCGGATTAAGCTTTTTTTGACAGGCGGAAATACTTACACTCAGGCATAGCCGGATGCAGATCAGTGGGAATAGAACAGACAATTCTTTTTCAGAGAGGGGAAACACCCTGTGAAACCCCCGGACAACAGCTAATGCGGCCGCCAGGGGATTGTCCTTATTCATCATGGCGTAGGCAGATGCAACAGCCAGCTCTCCGATGGTATAGGCATAAACCATGTCGCCGAAATCGACTATACCGCTGATTTCTTTTTCCATCGAGGGAAGGGTTTTTACCAGCAGGTTATAATCATTGGCATCGTTGTGGACCACGCTCATCCGAAGGTTCTTCAATTTAGGGACAACTTGTGCTTTGAAGTAAATGAGATAATGATTGATCAGAAGGTGACAATCTGCTTCATCGATGTGGATTTTATAGTCGTCAATGACGCTTTCAGCATGTTTTAAATCCCAGATAACTTCCCGGTGCATCGCAGGATGTGAGAAACCCTCTAAAGCACGGGTCAACCCGCCCAACACGCGTCCGATACTCTCTAAAAGTTCTGGACTGTGGTATTTCACATTTCCCAGGGGCACGCCCGGCAAAAAAGTGACCATACGGATAAAATGCTCAGAACCGTCAGGACCCGACGTCACCTCAATTTCTTTGTCCGCTTTGGACAAAACAAGCGCGGGACATCTTGCCGGCTCGTCCGCCCGGGACACATGGACCAGAGCCCGGTTCTCAAAATCGAGGATCTCCTCATTTTCCGTTCTGTTGGCAATCTTCAGCACATATGCAGGATGACCATCGGTTTCTATCAGAAAGTTCTGGTCCCGTTCGCTCGGAAGAGGTTTTGACTGTGCTTCGATTCCGTATAAGCTGTTAACTATGTTTTCCGCTTCTTCACACGAAAACCGCGGAGCCAGTTTGACAGTGGACATAATACGCCTTCAGAGCTATTATAAGAATTTGGATGTTCAAAAGGTATATCAGCAGAAGGAATTTACTATTTTTTTCCTGGAATGCAAAGGGTAAAATGGGAATACAAAGGGGCTATTGTTATTCCATGTTCTTTAATCGGGCTTATCCGCCTCCAGCGGAAATCCAGGGGCTGGGTATCGAGACGGAGAACAAAATTATTTTTTCAATACCTCGATAATCGCCTCCGCCGCCTTCCTGTTCATGCCGTCCACATTCACGATCTCTTCCAACGACGCTTTCCTCACTCCCTCAACCGACCCGAACGCCTTCAAGAGCGCGTTCCGCCGCTTCTCCCCGATGCCGGGAATGTCGTCCAGTTCCGAGTGAACCATCCGCTTCTTCCGCAGCGTCCGATGATACCGAACCGCAAACCGGTGCGCCTCGTCCCTCACGCGCTGGAGCAGATGCAGGCTGGCCGAGTGCTTGGGAATATTTTGCGGATCGGCAAATCCAGGAATAAACACCTCTTCTAACCGCTTCGCCAGACCGACGATAGGCTGATCCTCAATACCCATTTTTTGTAGAACAGAAATAGCCGTAGAAAGCTGCCCCTTACCGCCGTCCACGAGGATCAGATCAGGCATAGGCATATCTTCTTTCTGAAGTCGTACAACTCTTCGCTCTACCGCTTCGGCCATCATCCGATAATCGTCTATTCCCTCCACAGTCTTGATCTTGAATTTGCGGTATTCCGACTTTTTCGGCTTTCCGTTCTCGAAAACGACGAGCGAAGCAACCGCATCGTGACCCGCAATGTTTGATACATCAAAAGCTTCGATCCTCTTGGGAGGATGATTCATTCTTAAATCTTTCTGCAGCGCCCGTACCGAAAGCGGTGCCCAGTCATCGGCTCGCGATTTTTGGGCTTGCAGTTCCTCTAAAAGCAGTCTCGCGTTCATGGCGCACAGTGCAATCAACTGGGCTTTCTTGCCCTTCTTCGGAAAAACAAACGTCACCTTCTTCTCTCTTTTTCGGGAAAGCCACTCCTTTAAATCAGCAGTCTCAGACAAGGCGTTGGAAAAATGTATTTCATCCGGAACCGCATCCGCACGAAGATAGTACTGCTTGACGAACGATGCCATAATCTCATCCAAAGGAACACCGTCGACGCCCGAAAGATAGAAATGCTGCCGGTTCATCAGCTTTCCTTCCCGCACATGAAAAACCACACCGCAAGCGTCCTCTCCCTCAACGGCCACTGTGATCAGATCCCTATCCGGCGATAGTATATCAACGACCTTTTGCCTGGAATGGAACATCGAGACCGAATGTATCTGATCTCTTAGGTGGGCAGCTTCTTCAAACTGTCGACTCAGAGCCATATGCCTCATCCGGATCTCAAGATTCTGAACGAGCTGTTTATCCGTTCCACGAATGAAGGCCACGACCTGATCGACAGTCCATCCGTAATCTTCGCGGGAAACAAATCCTTCACACGGCCCCGTACACCTTCCGATATGATAATTCAGGCAGATCTTGTGTTTCTTCGCCCTGATCGTTTCTTCGGTAATACGAAGCTGGCACGTACGCATCGAAAAAATGTGTTGTACTGCGGACGTCAGCTTCCGCATCGATCCCACATCCGTATAAGGCCCGAAATATCGAGAACCGTCCCGGACGATCTTTCGCGTGATGAAAATGCGGGGATAGGGCTCATCCGTGACGCGGATATACGGAAAACTCTTATCGTCCTTCAAATTCACGTTATATTTGGGCCGATGTTCTTTCACCAGATTTGCTTCAAGGATAAGAGCCTCCACCTCCGAATCCGTCACGATCGTCTCAAAATCCTCCACACGCGCCATCATCGATCGATGCTTTGGATCCTCATTCACGTCGCGCCGAAAATGAGATCGAAGACGGTCGCGCAGATTCTTGGCCTTCCCCACATACAGGATCCTTCCACCGCCATCTTTCAGAAGATATACACCCGGTTTTTTCTGCACCCTTTTCAACTTATCTTCAATCATGATGGTATGAACGGTTCTTTATCAAACCCATGACGAAGCCTATGCTTCGTTTAAAATCTGATTTATCGAACCTCACGATGCCCATGAGACTCTAAATCTCAGCACCCCAAACTTCTTCGATGAGAGAAGGCAGAATGTCCCCGGATTTTCCCAACAGAGACTCATCCACATCACCGGAAATGACTGTCGGTTCCAAGTTGATTTCTACGACAAAAGCGCCGGCTTGTTTGGCCGTCAGAGGCAGCGACGCCGCAGGCTGAACCACGGCCGAAGTCCCCACACTCAAAAAGAAATCGCATTCACGGGCAGCCTGAAACGCCCGGTTGAGAACATCCTCGGGCAGCATCTCACCAAACCAGACCACATCGGGCCGCATCAAGCCGCCGCAATCGCAATTCGGAAGATGATCCTCCCACTTCATCGTCAGTCCCTCACTAATCGCGCCACAATCGACGCACCGATTCCGCATGATGTTTCCGTGAAGCTCCAAGATGTTTCTGTTACCGGCTTTCTTGTGAAGACCGTCTACATTCTGAGTAATCAACCAGAAATCGGATACAATTGATTCCATTTTCACGAGAGCGTGATGTCCTCGATTGGGCTCGACTTCCGATATGAGCTTTTTCCGGTAATCGTACCACTCCCACACGAGTTCCGGATTCCGCATGAACGCCTCAAAATTCGCCAACTCTTCAGGACGGTACTTCTTCCAGAGGCCCTCCTCGCCTCGAAACGTCGGCACACCGCTCTCCGCAGAAATGCCCGCTCCGGTCAGCACTGCGACCTTCTCCGCGGATTTCAAAGCCGCGATTAAAAACGAAGAAAACAAAATCTTCTCCATTTGAGAAATGACTGACAGTATCTCATAAAAAAAGGCCTAGTACACTGCGGTCACGATACTGAGGCCTTCTTGAACCTGTGAGAGAAATGCGAACGAACCAGTCCTATTTCCGCTCCTCGATTTTGGCAGCTTTGCCCCGAAGCTTACGTAGATAAAACAGTTTTGCACGACGTACTTTCCCTCTTCTCGTCTGTTCGATCTTCGCAATCCGTGGAGAGTGTAGAGGAAATATCCTCTCCACGCCCACGCCTCCGGAAACCTTACGGACTGTAAACGTCTCATTGATTCCGCTGCCGCGTCTTTGAATGACAAGACCGCGAAAAATCTGAATCCGTTCTTTATCGCCTTCGATGACTCTGAAATGCACTGCGACGTCATCGCCCGGTTCAAATTCTGGGACATCCGTTTTCAACTGTTCTGCCGCTACCGTATCCAGTATATCCATTCGAAATAACCTCCTCAAAACATTTCTTTAAATCGAATACTCTATATCACTACGATCTCTTATCATTCAAAAGATCCGGCCTTCTCGCACGCGTCCTTAGCTCTGCTTGCTCCTCTCTCCACAAACAGACATTGGCATGATGCCCTGAAAGGAGCACGTCGGGAACCCGCATCCCCCTGAAGACTTCCGGACGCGTGTAATGCGGATGATCCAGCATTCCGCAAGAGAATGAATCAGCTTCTGCTGAATCCGAGTCCCCAAGGACTCCTGGTATTAATCGAACAACCGAATCGACGATCACAGCCGCTGCCAGTTCGCCGCCAGTCAGAATATAATCTCCGATCGAGATCTCATCAGTGACCAACGCCTGTACGACCCGCTCATCCACACCGCGGTAATGCCCGCAGATGAAAATCAGATGTTTCTCTTTAGCCAGCTCCCGAGCTTTTGCTTGACAATATCGCTCACCCTGAGGCGTCATCAAAAGGATTCGCGGTGCGCTCTCCGGGACCTCTTCTCGAATCTCATCCACAGCCCGGAATATCGGCTCGGGTTTTAAAATCATACCGGGACCGCCGCCGTAAGGATAATCATCCACCGTCTTGTGTTTGTCCGTCGTAAACGAACGCAAGTCCCAGACCTTGATCGTCACCGCTTTCTTCTCCTGGGCTCTCTGCAATATGCTCTCGCAAAACACGGCCTTCATCATCTCAGGAAAGGGTGTGATGACATCGATCCTCATTTTACTCCACAAGCCCTTCTATCGTTTCGACCACAACAAATCCTTTTTCGATATCCACTTGCTTGATGAATTGCTTCACCGCCGGAATCATTATCTCCTTCCCCCCGTGTTCGACGACATACACATCTTGCGCTGGTGTGCTCAGCACATCGACGACGGAACCAATTTTTCTTCCATCGGTTGAGACGACTTCAAGACCGATCAGGTCGAAAATATAAAACGATCCTTCAGGAAGCAGCGGACGGTCTTCCTTCCTCACCATGATTTTTAGCCCCCTGAGTGAGTCGGCACTCTCTCTGTCGTCAACCCCCGCAAGCTTCAGGATGCTCCGACTTCCCTGAATCCTTCCGCTTTCTACGCGCACCCATTCCCCCTCGTCCTTCTTTCGTTCTAAATAAACCGCACGAATTTCTTTAAATCGTTCAGGGCGGTCTGCAAAAAAGTGTATTTTGACTTCCCCTCGAACACCGTGGGGTCGAACGATGCTCCCAACTGAGACTAGCGATTCAACCCCACACATCGTTTCTCTCCTCCGAAGGAACGCTCGGATTACTCCAAAATCTCCAGTACCGATCGTTTCCCCCGTTTTGCTGAAACAGCTGCAAGCAGTGTGCGAATCGATTTTGCAGTCTGCCCCTTTCTCCCGATGACTTTGCCCAAATCTCCCTCTCCTACACGAAGCTCGTACACCGTTGTCCTCTCTCCTACGACCTCTGTGACTCTAACGGCTTCCGGGTGGTCCACCAAATGCTTGGCCATAAATTCGACGAATTCTTTCATCTTTCCTCCTCGTTTTCAGTGTCGATTCCGTCCCGGATACGCTATGCAGCGTGGTCTTCGAGATCTTACACATCATACGAAGCACGTTCATGTGGGCCAAATCCTGATTCGTACTTAATCCATCGGATTCATGGATTCTCTTTTGTCTATTCCTCCTTTTCTTCTTTTACCTCTTCGACGTGATCGCTCGATTCATCTATTTTCGGTTGCTCATCGACGACTTCGTTTCTACTACCCTCAGATTCATTTTGATCAGCTTGTTCTTCCGCTCCGGATTCTACTGCAACCATTTTTTCATCTTTCGCTTCACTCAAAACCTCGGCTTCCTCACCCTTCATTTCGGTATCCGCAGCTTCGGCTTTTTCTTCTGGAACTACTTCCACTTTATCATCGATCTTCTTTGCCTCGGCCTTCTCCTTTTTCTTGCTTTCCGTCTTTTCCGCTTCTCGACGCCGGCGTTCGATCTGGAGCACCTCCCACTTCTTCATCTCTTCGTCGATTCTTGACTCATCAAAGCCTCTCTTCGTCAAAAATCTCTTGATCATCACTCCTTGATGCTGAAGCAGATTATTCACGGTATCTGAAGGTACAGCCCCTCGATCCAGCCAGTAATTGGCCCTTTCTTCCTGAATTTGGATTTCCGGAGGATCCATGATAGGGTTGTACGTCCCGATGCATTCTTTGTACCGCCCGTCTCTCGGCGCTCGAGAATCCGTCACAACAATTCGATAGAACGGCCGCTTCTTGCGACCAAGACGCGTTAATCGTATTCTTACCGCCAAAAAAACCTCCTCTGCTTAAAAGATATACTTGAAAATCTTCTTACCCCATAAATACCATAAGAACACCCTTAGAATCCTATCGGCATCCCCTTCGGCATTCCTTTCAGTCCAAATCGACCCATTTGCCTCACCATCTTCTGCATCATCTGAAACTGTTTGAGAAGACGGTTCACTTCCTGTACACTCGTTCCACTTCCCGCGGCAATGCGCCTCCTTCGGCTGCCGTCGATAATTTGGGGTTTCTGCTTCTCCTCTCTCGTCATCGAGCTGAGGATCGCTTCGACGCTCACTAGAGCATCCTCGTCCACTTGTAGATTCCCCATTTTCCTGCCCATTCCAGGAATCATATCGGCGATCTGACTCAGGGGACCCATCCGTTTCACCTGCTGCAGCTGATCGTAAAAATCCTCCAGCGTCAACGACTGGTGTTTGAGTTTGCGGCTGAGTTTCTCGGATATTTCCTCATCCACAGCTTCCTGCGCCTTCTCCACGAGACTGACCACATCGCCCATGCCCAGAATGCGCGAAGCCATCCGATCCGGATGGAAGGGTTCTATCCCGTCCAACTTCTCACCGGTCGAGATGAATTTGATGGGCCGTTCAGTCACGGCACGAATCGAAAGTGCGGCGCCCCCCTTTGCATCGCCGTCCAATTTCGTCAGGACAATGCCCGTAAAATTAAGCCTGTCTAAAAAAGCCTTCGCCGACCGGACCGCATCCTGCCCCGTCATGCTGTCCGCCACATACAGGATCTCGACCGGTTTAACCGCCTTCTGGATTTCCTCCAATTCGGACATCATCGCTTCATCGATGTGGAGACGTCCCGCCGTATCCAAAATGAGGGTATCGCAGCCGTGCTTTCGGGCCTCCTTTACGGCATCATTGCTGATCTTGACGGGCCTTTCTGTTCCTTCGGAGAAAACGGGGAGATCTGCTGATTTCCCGAGCATTTCAAGTTGAGCTATGGCTGCAGGCCGGTACACATCCGCAGCAACGAGCATGGGAATCCGATTTCGTTTTCGAAGATGCACACCCAGCTTTCCGACAAAAGTCGTTTTTCCGGATCCCTGAAGCCCGACCACCATGATCACGGAAGGAGGGATATTCCCAAACTGGAGGGATGCACTGGCTCTCCCCAAAAGCGCGACCATCTCATCATGAACGATTTTCACAACCTGCTGGCCGGGAGATACGCTCCGGAGGACGTGCTCTCCCACGGCTTCTTCTTGGACGCGTTCGATGAAATCCTTAACGACTTTGTAATTCACATCGGCTTCCAAGAGGACGCGTCGGATTTCACGCATCGACTCCGAAATATTCTTCTCCGTCAACTTGCCTATCCCGCGGAGATTCCTGACGGCGGTGTCGAGTTTTTGTATGAGTTCTTCAAACATACGTTCTTCTTCTTAGTCTAAAGCTTTTAAATTTATACAAAAAACATTATCCATGCAAGTAATATTTCTCGACTTCTTAAAATTCGAATCATTTTTGAATCTAAAATCGTTCCACGAAAAGCCATCATCTGTTCATCGTTAGAATCCCTGATTTAACGAACACACGATCTCGATTTCCCAGTCTTCAGTTTCAGTCTCCATCCTCCCGTCTCCTCCTTAAGTTTCAATCCTTGTTTTACTGGATTCCCCACTTTGACATGAGGAGGAAATTCTCGGCATGCAGCCAGGCTATTGTTTCAATCCTTGTTTTACTGGATTCCCCA
>JBDRSZ010000449.1:0-3396 GCA_043824415.1 bacterium
CCAGAGGATATTCTCCTCGATGCGGAATTTGCCAAGATACAGGCGGTTGGAGTAGATGTACTGGATTTTTCCTAATTCGCCGGCCTTGACCATCTCTTTGAGCTTGATCATGGCGGGATGGTATTCCAGTATATGGCCGACCTGGAGAACATTTTTCTGTGAATCCGCCAGCTTGACGAGCTCACCGCCTTCCTTATAGGTCAAGGCAATGGGTTTTTCGACAAAGACATCTTTGCCTGCCAAGAGAGCCTTTTTTGCCAGATCGTAATGCGATACAGCGGGTGAAGAAATGGCCACTCCTCTCACGGCATCATTATTAAACACGTATTCAGGCTTGGAAAAGCTCTGGATGTCAGAGTATTTTTCTTTGAATGCTGAGAGGGTCCTTGCATCTGAATCACAAATCCCATTGAGAGCGCCAAGTTCGTAAAAGTTGCGCACGAGGTTCTTACCCCAGTACCCGCAGCCGATAACCACAACGTTTTTTTGCATCACTTTACTTCCAAATCAAGCCTTGACATGCCGACCGTTTGCGTTCTTTTTAAGCACATTCCTTGTGTCGATAAACAGCTTGGAATGATCGAAAATCCATTTATAATCATATTGGGAATGATCTGTGATGACTACCACTGCTTCCATTCCGTTCAGCATATCTTCGGTTAAGGGGAGGGATTTCAGCTGAAGATCATACTTGCGGAGCTTCGGTATTTCAGGAATGAAGGGATCGTTGTAAAACACTTGAGCGTCCCTCTCTTTTAAAAGATCGATAATTCCCAGCGCAGGCGATTCCCGCATGTCATCGACATCCTTCTTATAGGCAACCCCGAGGATAAGAATCTTAGAACCGTTCAAACACAGCTTTCTATCGTTCATGGCTTCCATAATCCGGGAGACTACATAGCCGGGCATGTTAGTATTGACTTCGCCAGCCAGTTCAATGAAGCGAGTGTTAAAGTTATACTCTTTTGCTTTCCAAGAGAGGTAAAATGGGTCGATGGGTATGCAGTGGCCACCCAGACCAGGGCCGGGATAGAAAGGCATGAAACCGAAGGGTTTGGTAGAGGCTGCTTCTATAATCTCCCAGATGTCGACACCCATCTTGTGCCCGAGGATTTTAAGTTCGTTAACAAGGGCGATGTTAACAGCCCGGAATGTGTTTTCAAGAATTTTGGTAAATTCCGCAGCCTCTGGAGAGGATACGACAACGACTTTGTTCACTACCTGTTCATAGAGGGCTTGGCCTAATTCCGTACACGTAGACGTTATACCACCAAGGACTTTTGGGATGTTTTGGGTGTTGAATTTAGGATTGCCGGGATCTTCCCGCTCAGGGGAATAGACTAGACAGAAATCCTCACCGACTTTGAGTCCTTTGTCCTGAAACTTGGGCAGGAGGACATCTCGGGTGGTGCCGGGATAGGTTGTACTTTCAAGAGAAATCAGCTGGCCGAGACGGGCAAATTTTGCGATCTGGTCCGCCGTGTTTTCGACATAGCTGAGATCCGGTTCCTTCTTGTCGTTTAGGGGCGTCGGGACGCAGATGATGATGCAGTCCATCTTTTCCAGTTCCGCAAAATCCGTCGTGGCCATGAATTTCTTGGCATTGACCAACAGATCAATCTTATCCGCCGAGATGTGTTTTATATAGCTTTCGCCGGCATTAAGATGCCCCACTTTTTTTTCATCCACATCGAAACCGGTAACGGTGTAGCCCACTTCCCCAAAGCGAATAACCAGAGGAAGTCCCACATATCCCAAACCGATGATCCCAATGCGGGCCTTTTTGGAAAGGATTTTGTCTTTAAGCTCCATTGCGGCACTATTCATCAACTCCCCCAAAAAAATTAATCGATTATCCTAATATCAAAAAATCCGTATTCACTTTTGGAACCGTTGTTAGCACTATATTCTTTGTTCTCAGGATTAATAAAAAGCGATGATGGTTTCGACCACATATTCTTTCTGCTCGGTCGTTAGCTCCGGATAAATGGGGATGGAGATGACCTCTGCTGCCGCCTTTTCCGACTGCGGCATATCGCCGGCCTTGTATCCAAGGTCCGCATAACACTCCTGGACGTGGAGGGGAACAGGATAGTAAATTTCCGCACCGATCCCAAATTCTTTCATGTGAGATCTGAGGCTGTCCCGGTCCTTAGCGCGCAGAGTAAACTGATTGTAGATGTGATAGTTTTTGTCACCTGTGTTTTTATAGACGGGGTTGGGTGTGGTGACAAAACCTTTCTCGATAAGGCCGGATGCTTTGAAAGCCTCATCGTAGTAATCCGCGTTGCGGCGGCGGCCGGCCGACCAGTCGTCCAGGTAATTGAGCTTAACATCCAGGATTGCGGCCTGGAGGGCATCAAGACGGAAATTGCCCCCAATGAATTTGTGGTAGTACTTGGGTTTGGAACCGTGGACGCGAAGAATCTTCAGCTTCTGGTGGAGATCAGGATCATTCGTCACCACCATTCCCCCATCCCCGAATCCACCCAGATTTTTAGACGGGAAGAAGGAAAAACAACCGAGATGTCCAATGGACCCGGCCCGCTTGCCTTTATATTCTGAGCCAATGGATTGGGCGGCGTCTTCTATAACGAAAAGCTTATGTTTGGCGGCAACGGCCATAATGGAATCCATGTCAGCAACCTGGCCAAAGAGGTGGACCGGCATGATGGCTTTTGTTTTTAAGGTTATTGCCTGTTCGATGAGAGAAGCGTCTATATTGAAAGTGATGGGGTCGATATCCACAAATACGGGTTTGGCCCCGAGGCGGGAGATCACTCCCCCTGTGGCAAAAAAAGTAAAAGGTGTCGTGATCACTTCATCTCCCGGCATAATGTCAATTGCCATGAGGGAGATAAGAAGAGCATCGGTACCAGATGAAACGCCTACGCCATATTTGGCTTCGGAATATTCCGCAATCCGTTCTTCTAGATGCTGAACTTTGGGGCCGAGAATAAAATATTGAGATTCACAGACTTCATCAATGGAAGCGCGGACCTCATCCTTGATTTTTACATACTGTGCCTTAAGATCGAGGAGGGGAACATTCATTATTTCACCATATTGATAATTATTAATTGAGGCCTTACCCTTTCATCAGACAGGCTACCGCCGTTGGGTTTTTTGGCACAATCACTCATTTTCCGATCTCTCTCGGAACCATCCGGTCCCGAAAATCCTTCGCTATATCAACCGCGCAAAATCAACCGCGAAAACTCAACCACTCAGCATTACTCACCCCTAATCCACCAACTCGTTTTTGATGGCGTAGTAGGTGAGCTCCGCGTTCGACGCCATTTTCATCTTCTTCAGGATGTTGGCCTTGTTGGTGCTGATGGTTTTAAGGCAAAGGTTCAGCGTCCCGGCGATTTCATTCAGGGTCTTGCCGCCGGC
>JBDRSZ010000450.1:0-6444 GCA_043824415.1 bacterium
AATCCAGCCGGTCCGGGTGGAGGGCAACCTCCTCAATTTCAGGTTGTGACTGTTGCAGTCCCACAAGCCATGACGCAAGCTGCTGCCAACAATCCGATGGTGAATCAGGCAGTTCAGTTTATGAACTTGGCGAACGGAATGGCAGGATATACTGCTTTTTTTACTCCTCCTGCCGGAACAAACTCATTGGCCAAGAATTTAAACATCAACGACGGACCCTGGACTTCCACATGGACTTCAGGAACTCTTACAATCACGCTCACAATAAGCGAGACAAACACAGTTTATAGCTGGATAGTACGAATAACGGGTACGTATAAAGGTTACACTGTCGAGGATTGGAAGCTGGTTGAGGCTGTGACTTCACAGGACGGCTCACAGGGTAATATGGTGGCGTACCAACCTGTTACGACGAATGTTCTCACGCAATGGATGTGGATTCCGGTAGCGCAGGGGACTGTCGCGCTTGTCTATGAAAAACCGGGAGGACAAATCGAGATCAATGTTACGTCCTATTCCGATGGTTCGGGTAAGGTAGAGCATTATGAAAATTTCGTTTTAAAGTTTAAAGTTACCTGGAATGCAGACGGCAGCGGATCGTGGTGGACGTACGAAGGAGGAACGCAGACGGATACGGGTACGTGGCCGTGATCGAATGGATTTGGTTTTAGTATGTTTTTCGATCGGCCGTTATTAACTTAATCAATCCATTTATTTTTTAGTTTTCATGTGTATGAAAAAGGAAGGCATATGCCTTCCTTTTTTAATGTCAGTATGACAAATAGTCTTGGGATAGTAGCCGATATGGCGTTCCTTCTGTCATCGTGGCACTGTATTGCGGATTCGTACTCATTGAGATAACTTATAGGATATTATACGATTATCGTGATAGAAATGATAATGGCATGTATGTTGCATATTCATAGAATAAATATCAATTGAGGGTAGGTTTTTATATAAGAAGGAGGTGTTTACGATGACATTGGTACGCTGTACTCCATTTCGAGATTTGGTGAACATTCAGGACGAGATGAATCGTATATTCAATGCATTCTTTACCCGGTCTCCTGAGAAGGCTGAGGAAGGTTCACTGTTGTGGACGCCCCTGGTCGACATTGTCGAGACGGATGAGGAAATCACAGTCATGGCTGAGATTCCGGGAATGAGGAAAGAGGATGTAAAGATCTCGATTCAGGATAATATTCTTACTCTTAAGGGTGAGAAGAAACAAGAGAAAGAAAGTAATAAGAAGAATTCCCACAGAATGGAACGATCCTACGGAGTATTTGAGAAATCCTTCAGCCTTCCATCGTCTATTCAGACGGATAAAGTGAAAGCCAGTTATAAGGATGGAATTTTGACTATTCATCTTCCGAAGGCGCAGGAGGCCAAGCCTAAAGAAATTGATATTTCTGTGAACTGAGGGATTAAACGCTGTGAACCGATAGAGGGTCTGTCATCCCACGTATAATGATGAGGCGTCGGCACGGGCAGGCCCAAACCATTTTGAATGCGATTGAGACGAAACCGATGATTGAAGAATCGAAAAATATCAAGCGAGAGATGATGATTCCCATATCGGGTCCTGATGATCCGGAGACGACATGTGAAAGCAAAGAACTTATCGAAGAAGGCAGATCGGAAGATTTGTCCGCCAAGTATCTTGATCAGCTTCAAAGGCTTCAAGCGGAGTTCAGCAACTATCGGAAGCGTATCGACAATGAGCGGATATCTCTTTTCTCGCTGGCGAAGAGCGAAACGATCTTGAAACTGCTTCCCGTCCTGGATGATTTTGAGAGAATGGTGAATCTTCAAAACGGCGATTGCCGAGTGAATTTAGATGGAGTGAATTTCATCTACCAGAATTTCAAGAAAATTCTTACTGAAGAGGGTTTGGAAGAGATTGCCTCAGTGGGCGAGAAATTCGATCCGGGAGTTCATGAAGCCGTGGACGTGGAACAGACGGAAGCCGATAAAGACGGCATTGTCGTAGAGGAATGGCAGAAAGGGTATCGTTTCGGCGGGAGGATGCTGCGGCCGAGCAAAGTGAAGGTCGGAAGATGTGGAGTATAAAAGATTCACCACAGAAATGCACGGAATGACACGGATAATAAAGAAAGTAAATAAACGTAAAGGCTAAGAACATTTAAAACTAAGATGACGACGAGCAGTATTTGATTCACTCATATATTCTCAATAACAATGAAGGCAAAGGATTTTTATAAAATATTAGGTGTCCCGGAGGGGGCGAGTCAGGACGAGATTAAAAAGGCGTATCGCAGACTTGCCAAGCAGTGCCATCCGGATGCGAATCCAGGGAATAAGGAGGCTGAGGAGAGGTTCAAGGAGATCTCCGAGGCTTACGACGTTTTGGGCGACTCGAAAAAACGCCAGCAGTATGACCAGATGCGCAAGTTCGGCTTCGGAGGTCAAGAGGGATTCAGGGGCTTCGATTTTGGGAATTTTGATTTCAGCGGGTTCAGGGGGGCGACGGGCAGGACGGGACAACGAGGACATACATTTGAGGGATCCGATCTATTCAGCGGCCTTGGAAGTCTCTTTTCGCAGGTCTTCGATTTCGACGGAAGATCGGGACAGAGGCAGCATGGGCCGAAGAGGGGGGAGGATATTTTGGTACAGGTTTCCGTGCCGTTTGAATTGGCCGTTTCAGGAGGGAAGACGATCTTTTCTGTCGAGAAGGAGAGGACGTGTCCTTCGTGCAACGGAGGCGGCGCGAAACCGGGTTCGAGGGTGAATGCTTGTCCCGAATGTCATGGCCGGGGGACGGTCACCGTGAGTCAGGGCGGTTTTGGCATCAGCCGGCCGTGCCCTCAGTGTTACGGCAAGGGGCAGATTATCGAGAATCCGTGCGACCGTTGTCACGGGAGCGGAGTAGACAAGGGGAAACGTTCTTACACGATCAAGGTACCAGCGGGTGCTGAAGACGGAAAGCAAATACGGCTGCGTGGAGAAGGGCAGCCAAGCGCTTCTAAAAGTCCCCCTGGGGATATGATCGTGACGCTGCGGGTACAGTCCCATCGTTTTTTTTCATGTCACGGGAACGACATCCACTGCGATGTGCCCCTGTCACTCAAGCAGGCGGTAAAAGGATCAAAGATTCGCGTGAAGACGACAGACGGGAGAAAAGTCCAGGTCAACATCCCGGCGGGGACGCAGGACGGGACGTCTTTCCGGCTGGCGGGCATGGGCATGACGCGGAACGGCAAGAAGGGGAATCAGTATGTGACGGTCAGCGTTCGAATTCCCCCGGACCCGACGGAAGAAGAAAAAGAGCTGCTAAAGCAGTATGAACGGATGAAAATGAAGCGATGAGGATGCATTATGCCGACGTACGAGTACGAATGTCTCGATTGCGGTCATCATTTTGATGTGTTTCAGTCGATGCTAGAAGATCCTTACAAAACATGCCCTGTTTGCAGAGGTAAAGTTAAGCGGCTCATCAGCTCGGGTGCCGGGCTGATTTTCAAGGGGTCGGGATTTTATATCACGGATTATAAGAAAAAAGAGACGTCCGTGACAGGTCCGGTAAAAAAAGACAAACCCGCAGAGACTCCGAAGGGGAAGGAGTCCTCACCGGAATCAAAGGACTCTAAGAAAAGCGAAGATTAGAACAGTCGTGTGTATCTGTTCATTCATCAGACAATCAATAAAAGACGATACAAAGGAAGGAGTGACAAAATGGGTAAGATTATCGGAATCGATTTAGGAACGACGAATTCATGCGTGTCCGTCCTTGAGGGCGGCGAACCCGTCGTCATCCCGAACGCAGAGGGCGCGCGCACGACGCCTTCGGTCGTGGCGTTTACGAAGAGCGGCGAGCGGCTCGTGGGAGCGGCCGCCAAGCGACAGGCCGTGACGAACCCGGAGAACACGGTTTTTTCTATCAAGCGGTTCATGGGCCGGATGTATGATGAGGTGGATAGGGAAATCAAAGAGGTTCCGTATAAGGTTGTACGCGGGAAGAACAACGTCGCCCGCGTGAAGATCGAGGATAAGGAGTATTCACCTCCGGAGATCTCGGCCATGATCCTTCAGAAGATGAAGCAGACGGCCGAGGATTATTTGGGCCAGAAGGTAACGGAAGCCGTCATCACCGTACCGGCCTATTTCAATGACAGCCAGCGCCAGGCGACGAAAGAGGCGGGAGCGATCGCGGGCCTTGAGGTCAAGAGGATTATCAACGAGCCGACGGCTGCTTCACTCGCATACGGCCTGGACAAAAAGAAGAACGAGAAAATCGCCGTTTACGACTTGGGCGGCGGGACGTTCGACATCTCCATCTTAGAGCTGGGAGACGGCGTATTCGAGGTGAAATCGACGAACGGAGATACGCACTTGGGCGGCGATGATTTCGACCAGCGGATCATCGAATGGCTCGTAAAAGAATTCAAGAAGGCCGAGGGTGTGGATCTCTCCAAGGATCCGATGGCCCTTCAGAGACTGAAGGAAGCGTCTGAGAAAGCCAAAATGGAGCTCTCTTCGACGACTCAGACGGAGATCAATCTGCCCTTCATCACGGCCACGGATACGGGTCCGAAGCATCTGAATGTAACGCTGACGCGGGCTAAGTTCGAGCAGCTCTGCGACGACTTGTTCGCCAGAACGATCGAGCCGTGCCATATCGCTATAAAAGATTCCGGGCTGTCCGCGAGCGAGATCGACGAAGTCGTGCTCGTCGGCGGGATGACGCGCGTGCCCAAGGTGCAGGAAATCGTGAAGGAAGTTTTCGGAAAAGATCCTCACAAGGGTGTGAATCCGGATGAAGTCGTGGCCGTCGGCGCGGCTATCCAGGGCGGAGTTCTTGGGGGAGATGTGAAGGATGTTCTCCTCCTGGACGTGACGCCTCTCTCTTTGGGCATCGAGACGCTGGGCGGCGTGTTCACGCGGCTGATCGAGAAGAACACGACGATCCCGACGCGGAAAAGCGAGATTTTCTCAACGGCTGCGGATAGTCAGACGACGGTGGAGATTCATGTGCTTCAGGGCGAGCGGGAGATGGCCCTCTATAATAAAACGATCGGCCGGTTCCACCTGGACGGAATTCCGCCTGCGCCGAGGGGCATCCCACAGATCGAGGTAACGTTCGACATCGACGCCAACGGCATCCTGAACGTGGCGGCCAAGGACAAGGCCACGAGTAAGGAACAGTCGATCCGCATCGAGGCTTCGAGCGGTTTGACGAAGGAAGAGATCGAGAAAATGGTCAATGACGCCAAATCCCATGCAGCCGATGATAAGAAGAAGCGCGAGGAAGTGGATTTGAAGAATCAGGCGGATCAGCTTGTGTACCAGACCGAGAAGAACCTGAAGGAATACGGCGACAAGGTCGACGCCGAGACGAAGAATAAGATCGAGGCGGCCGTCGGGCGGGTGAAGGAAGCCGTGAAGGGATCGAGCATGGATGAACTGAAGTCGGCCATCGATGCGTTGAATCAGGTATGGCAAACGGCGGCTTCGGCGATGTATGCCAAGACCGAGCAGCAAGCCCAAACGGGTCCCGAGCAGGCCGGACAGCAGGAAGCGGAAAGCCAGGATGCTGGGGAGGGCAAGAAGGTCGAAGATGCCGATTTTGAAGTCGTGGACGACGACAAGTAAGGGGGCTTGTGATGCTGAGCAAAGAAGACATCAGCAAGGAATGGGAAGCTGGGCATCTCATCGCACCCTCCGCGAACATCCACGAGACGACGGATCATTTTGTGATGAAGATCCTGATGCCGGGCGTGAACAAGGACGGGGTGGAGGTCAAGCTGGCCGATGAGGAGTTGATGATTTATAGACGCGTCCGGCATGAGGCGGACGATCCGGAGAAATATCTCATCAAGGAGATCGAGGACGGGAATTACTACCGGGTGTTCCGTGTGACGGATGCGGTCGAGGGGGATAAGATTCATGCGAGGATGGAGGACGGCGTCCTGACGGTAACGCTGCCCAAGCATGAGCGGGTGAAGCCGAAAGAAATCCCTATCGAAGCTGGTTGATGCAGAGGGCGAGGGGTGGTGGGCTTCTCGCCCTTTTTAACCCCCCTTTTATTCCCCCCTTGACAGGGGGGAAAGAATAGATGTCATTCGGAAAGGTTTTGATTTATTGGGGCGGGCGAGGATGACATACTGGTAACGGAGGAGGCATGAATTTTATTATCACTCTCATTATCCTGATTTTCATTATAGCTGTCCTATCTTTATGTTTGTGGGTCACTAGGAAATCTCGTTTCGGTAAAGGATCGCCCACGGCCATGGGCCAGTTCGTGGGGGAGCAGCTATTGCTGGTGAACAAGGACCAGCGAAGGGCGGTGGAAGAGGTGATTTATCAGAGGGAGGATAAGAGGAAGGAGGATGATGAGGGGGAGGATGTGTGGAGGTTTGAGGAATAATATGAGGCTCTAATTGAAGAATACATGAAAAATATTTAAGTATGAATGTAAAA
>JBDRSZ010000451.1:0-6778 GCA_043824415.1 bacterium
GCCATGGAACGGCTTCCCATGGACTCCGCGGCCAATGGAGTGATCTTTAACATGCCACACCTTATAAAAATGGGTCTTGAAGAATACCGTCATACCCCCGTGTTCGGATGCGTCTCCCAAGACCCGGAAGTTTTCGTTAAAAGGTCCTTACGTGCCCAATTGCCAGGAGGAAAGATATTTCCTCTGTTCCTCCGTCAGCTCATCGATCCCGATCCCCATCGACTTAAGTTTCAGGCGCGCCACCCATTCCTCAATCTCTCCGGGCACGTCGTGTACCCGAACTTCCAATTTCTCCCCCCGCTTGACAACCCACTCGGCCATCAATGCCTGCGTGGAAAAACTCATGTCCATCACGCTCGCCGGATGACCCTCGGCTGCGACCAAATTAACCAGTCGGCCTTCAGCCAAAAGATGAATCGTCCTGCCGTCCGGAAGAACAAACGCATCGACATTTTCGCGGACACCTTTCTTCACTTCCTTCGACATCTTTTCCAACGTCCCGATGTCTATCTCCACGTTGAAGTGGCCCGAGTTGGCAACAATGGCGCCATCTTTCATCGTCTTGAAGTGTTCCCCGCGAATGACGTTGATATCACCCGTCAAAGTACAGAAAAGGTCCCCGATTTTGGCGGCTTCCATCATCGGCATCACGCGGAATCCGTCCATCGCCGCCTCGATCCCCTTGATCGGGTCGACTTCAGTGACGATGACGTTGGATCCCATCCCCTTACACCGCATGGCAAAACCCCGCCCGCACCAGCCATACCCGGCGACCACGACGTTCTTGCCGGCCAGGAGGATATCCGTCGCCCTGATGATACCGTCGACGGTCGATTGCCCCGTACCGTACCGGTTGTCAAACAGGTTCTTCGTCTTCGCATCGTTCACCGCGATGACGGGTATTTTCAGCGCTCCGTCCTTGGCCATAGCCCTGAGACGGATGACGCCCGTCGTCGTTTCCTCCATGCTCCCCAGGATCTCACCCGATTGATCCGCGTACTCAAAATGGATCATTGAAACCAGATCCGCCCCGTCGTCCATCGTGAGATGGGGTCGCTTCTCGACGGCCGTCCGAATGTGCCGGTAGTACGTTTCCTTGTCCTCGGCCTTGATGGCAAAGACTGACACGCCGTAATCCTTCACCAGGGATGCGGCCACGTCATCCTGCGTCGAAAGCGGATTCGATGCCACTAAAAAAACTTCCGCGCCGCCCGCCTGAAGCGTCCGCACCAAGTTCGCTGTTTCAGCCGTCACATGCAGACAGGCGGACATTCTCTTCCCCTCAAAGGGTTTTTCTTTCATGAACCTTTTTTTCATCAACCCCAGCACGGGCATATCCCCCTCCGCCCATTCGATGCGCCGCTTTCCCCCCGCGGCCAATTTTAAATCTCTCACATCGGCTTCCATTCGATTCCTCATCCTTAGAGATTTTAGTTTTTCAACAATTCATCGACGCGATCTGTTTTTTCCCAGGTAAACTCAGGTTCTTCTCTCCCAAAATGACCGTAGGCCGCTGTTTTCTTGAAGATCGGCCTTCGAAGATCCAGCCGCTCGATCATCCCTGCGGGAGACAGATCGAACACTTTTCTCACTTTCTCGACCAACTTCTCGTCCGACACCTTCCCAGTCCCGTTGGTGCTGACAAGAATCGAAACCGGCTCGACCGTTCCGATGGCGTATGCCAATTGAACCTGGCACCGCTCGGCCAAGCCCGCAGCCACGATATTCTTGGCGATCCATCGGGCTGCGTAGGAGGCAGAACGGTCCACTTTCGTCGGGTCCTTGCCCGAAAAGCATCCTCCTCCGTGACTCCCAAATCCGCCGTACGTATCGACGATGATTTTCCTGCCCGTCAGACCTGTATCCGCATGCGGCCCTCCCCGAACGAACCGCCCTGTCGGATTGATATAATATTTGATACCTTTATCATCGATGAGATCCTTCGGAATAACGGGTTCGATCACATGTTTGATGATATCCTGACGAATCCGATCTATCGTAGGTTCCGGGTCGTGCTGGGCCGCGATGACGACCGCATCCACTTTGACGGGCGTGTCGCCGTCGTATTCCACCGTCACCTGACTCTTCCCGTCCGGACGAAGATAGGGAAGAATTTTTTCTTTTCTCACCTGAGACAGACGCATCGTCAGCTTGTGCGCCAGCATGATGGGAAGGGGCATGAGCTCGGGCGTTTCCCTGCATGCAAATCCGAACATCAGCCCTTGATCTCCGGCCCCCTGCCTGTCAACTCCCAGAGCAATGTCCGGGGATTGCTCTTGAATCGTATTCAGAACGGCGCATCCTTCATAATCGAACCCATATTCCGGATTCGTATACCCGATCTCCTTGATCACCCCTCGAACCAAATTGGGGATATCGACATACGTCTCCGTCGTGATCTCTCCGCCCACGAGCACCATCCCCGTCGTTAAAAAAGATTCGCAGGCCACCCGCCCGAACGGATCTTCCTTAAAAACCTCATCAAGCACTGCATCTGAAATCTGATCCGCCATCTTATCCGGATGGCCTTCAGTCACAGATTCCGATGTGAATAAGTGAATTCCCATAATGATACCTCGCGTTGATGATTGATGAATATATAATTGTGTTTCAGATTATTTCTTGTTAATTCTCTTCATTTTAATCCATTGATTTTTCTTAATCTGTGCTATTCCGTGTTGATCCGTGGTTAATAATTCAGGCCAATCTAAGCAAATTTAGAGAGTGCTTTCTTGAGATGATCGATCTTCAGAATCTCCGTCGGATCCGCATTGTAGAGAACGGCCAAATAGAAGCTGACCAAATCGCCCATAAAAATCAAATGGAGCAGCCGGGCCAAAAAAGAAGGCCCTTCCCCTTCCACCTCCAACACAAGGCCCCCGCTCTCTTCGATGAGATCTTTTGTGATATCCATCCGTGTTCGAATCCTTTTAAAATCGTCGGGCACGGACAGCAAAACCATGGCGAGATGCTGGAAAAACGTTTCAGTATCCGAAAGGACTTCCCATCCTACGATTTCATTATGATTCATTTCTGGAAAGGGAAGAGTGAAAGCATGCGTCTTGCTGTTTTCGTTGAACTGCGTCTTCCATCGATACCCCACAGGCGAAAGTCTGTCCGATGTATGGATAAGCGGAATCCGACCACGAATTTCTCTTGCCAGGCGGTAAGGAAGGCTGCCTTTCCCATCATTTTGCATCCAATAATTGCTCTGTTCTGTTAAAAAAGAAACGGCTTCCGCAAGATCATCCCGTGAGATCATCGACAATCCCATCTGCCGAAAGATCGATAAGAAAAGTCCTAAATTGTATCCCAGCGCGGCCCGCGGCGGATAGCCGGAAGGCAAACGAAAAGTCGGGATTGCGTTCTCCTCGGCTATCTGACCGAGACGTCCACCGGTTGTCACACAAAGGATAGAGCATCCTCTCTCAACCGCCTCATTCGCGGCTGACAGAGTCTCCTCCGTGTTCCCTGAGTAGCTCGAAGCGATGAACAGTGTTTTCGAATCGACGAAACCCGGCAGGCGATACCCCCTGTTCACAAAAATCGGAATCGGCAGCGTCTCTGCCAATAAAGAGTTAATCAGATCCCCCGCGATGGCGGATCCGCCCATCCCGTCCCATACGATATTCCGGAATTGGGTCACATCCAACGCGTCCACGTACGGTTTGCCGATTTCCCACCCCTTCAGAAGTTGTTCCGGAAATTCTAAGATTTTACCGTACATTCCGGACCGATCCACCATTTCGATCTTTTCTTTGAATCTCTTACGCATCTACTCCTCATGAAATTTTTCTTCCAGAAGATCCATCAACGCTTTGAATACGGATTTTTCGTCTTTTCCATTCGTTTTCAGCACAATCTCACTCCCCTGCTCTGCTCCCAGCATCATCACTCCCATGATACTCTTCCCGTTGACTTCTAAGCCGTCCTTGCTGATTGAGACGTCCGCATGATACTTGGATGCGGTTTCAACGAACAGTGCAGCGGGACGCGCATGAAGCCCCATCTTGTTCTTGATAACCAGCTTACGAATAATCACAAAAATATCTCTCAGCAAAATGTTATAATATAGGAAAATATCTCATAAAATCAAACAGGTAAAGAGTTATTCACCGCAATGAATGATTCTTTCATAATGAAGAAACTCGGTTCAGGAACATCTTACTCGAATTTGACAGACAAGGTTCTCCATGTCCTCCCTCGCATTTCCCCGCCACGATGAATTCATGGATTTCAAGGCTGAGGAAATATACTCATCGACCCTGTCCTGAGCCAAACGAAAAACACCCGACTGCTCAAAAAGATCTCTAATCTGAAGCACATCCCCGTCCTTTACGGATTCCTTGTTCCAGAGAGATAAAAATCGCTCCTTTTCTAACAAAGAAGTTTTGTTCAGAAATGAAATTGTGAGGAAAGTCTTCTTCTTCTCCATCAGGTCACTGCCCATCGGTTTGCCAGAAACCTCCTCATCCGATAAAAGATCCAACAAATCGTCCTGAATCTGAAAAGCCTTGCCTAAAAAACCAGCGAACCGCCCCAGAGCCGAAACCTCTTCCTCTTTCCCGTTCCCAAGAATGGCGCCGCTCTCGCAGGCGACCTCCATCAGCTTGGCTGTTTTTTTCCAAATCATACACTCGTACGCCTCAAACGAAACATCCTCCGAGACTTCAAATTTCTTATCCAGAGCCTGGCCCTCGCACAGGACGAGCAGTCCGTCTGAAAATTTTCTAAGAACCTCCAATATCCGGGGATGATGAGACCTGAGCAATGTCTGAAAAGCCAAAGTGACCAGTCCGTCTCCAGCCAAGATGGCCGTGGGTTCGTCCCACTGCCGATGAACCGTCGGGCGTCCCCTCCTCAAATCGTCATGATCCATGATATCGTCGTGGACGAGTGTAAATGTATGGATTAGCTCCATCCCCAATGCTGCATCGAGACAATCCACCAACTTTCCACCGACTGCCTGACAGGACAGGATGACCAACAGAGGACGAATCCGTTTGCCTCCGGCCCGCAGTAAGTATTCCATCGGTTCGTAAAGACCCTCAGGCTGTTTGTGTTTGAAAAGCAGCCCGATCTCCTCGTCGATGCGCTTTCTCAACAGAGTGATCCGCCCGGATGAATCCATCTATTTTCCCTTTATTCTCACATTCTCAATACGCCGGTTTTCATTCCTTTTTAATGAGAATCCCTTTTCGTCGCAGATCCCCGATCCGCCGACAGCCCGTCAGAAACATCGCCGTTCTCAATTCCTCCCGCCAACTTTGGATCAGAGAAATCAGTCTTTCGACTTTCCCATCCATTAAAGCCCTGAGGAAGGGCAGCGCGGCTCCGCATAAATCGCTTCCTAAAGCCAAGGCTTTGGCCATCGTCACGCCGTCTCTGATGCCGCCCGATGCGATCACCCGGGCGCCCCTGATTCGGGCAACCATCCTGAGGGATTCCGCCGTCGGAATGCCCCAGTCCCAGAAACGCAGTGCCAATTTTTGGACTGTGTTCCAGTGCGACTCAACGCCCGCCCACGACGTACCCCCGGCTCCCGCCACATCGATATACTCCACGCCCGCGTCGACCAGCCTGCGGGCGACTGCCTCTGAAATGCCGCAACCGACCTCCTTGACGATGACCGGCACGCCCAGCCCCCGAACCAGCCGTTCGATACCTTCGAGTACACCGCGAAACCGCGCTTCCCCTTCGGGCTGGAGCACCTCCTGAAGCGGATTCAAATGCACCGCCATAGCGTTGGCCTCCAACAGGTCCACCATTCGCCGGAAAGGAGAGATATCCCGAAGCGTTGCAACCTCAACAGCCCCGACATTGCCTACGATGACCCCGTCGGGATAAACCCTTCGCGCGATTCGATAACTCTCCAGATAATCATGGTTTTCGAGAATCTGACGCTGACTCCCCACGCCGAGCGCCGCTCCCTCCTCCCTGCACGCTTCCGCCAGAAGACTGTTGATTTCTTCCGATTCTGGAGATCCTCCGGTCATCCCGCAGATCATTAACGGTAAAGAAAGTCGTTTGCCCAAAAAATCGGTCATGGTGCACACATCGCCGACATCCATTTCGGGCAGTGCACAGTGAACAAGTTCGTATGTTTCAAAGCCCGAAGTTTTGTTCCTGAAACACACATCCTGATTCAACGAGATTTGAATGTGTTCTGACTTTCTCTTGGATATCAACATAAAATCAAAAATACTCTATTATGTCTAAGGGTTGATATACGATGGATGTTGTGCGGACTTTGCCACTTTCACAATCATATCGAGTTTTTCTTTAACCTCTGGGTCTATTTTCTCCTTTGGAACATAATAAGCCAACTCATGAAAGTTTTTCTTTTCCAAAACATTTGGGATTTTTAATTTCTTAAAATAATTTTTAAATAAAGGAACGAGAAAATCATCACTTACTTTGAAATTATCATTCCAAGGAGAACCCTTATCCATTTTGTTAAGTGCATCTTCTAATTCTCCAATACATTCTTGCATTATAACAATGTGACAATCGACTTCTGAGTCCTTAAATAAGGGACCAGGTGATTCTGTAACTGCACTTTTTCTTGCATAAGCTAATAACGTTTCAGGATAGCATAAATAATTTTCAATTTCACGACGGTTCCACATTAAAAATCTAAGATCTGATTCTGAAGGCAATTCTTGCTCAGTACGATCAAATATGGCTATCGCCTTGAAATGAGGAACAGCTTCCCGTATTCCATGAAAATATTTTTGAGCTTCTCTAGGATTATTTCCTACGTAATAAACATAGGGAC
>JBDRSZ010000452.1:0-2621 GCA_043824415.1 bacterium
TGATAATTTCGATCCCCAGTGGATCTTTAGGGAGGATGATCTTCAATGGCTTTTCTATTTCAAAGACAAGTCGTTTTTCCAACATATTTTTGTCGACATTACCGAAATGAAAGAACAGGAATGTTACCAGCAACGGGACAACGACAAAAACAATAAAGCTGTTAGCCTTATGCAAATTCTCTGATCTTTTATCATTAACCTCTGAATTCTCAGACGAGCATTCATGGTAATACCTATACATGTAATCTTCTAAATAGTTTTGTGACAAATCAGAGCCATTTTCGTATTCTTCATAGGTTGAATCCAACTTTTTTCGATAAGCCTCAGTTGCATTTGCTGTCGGGATGAACACATATGTATGCCCGTAAAATGCTTTAATAAAGTAGATAATTCCAACGAGCAACAAAACTGAACTTAAAATGAAGAAAAATCCGAATAAAATGAGATATCCATTTTTACATGCGAAGTTAATGTTCCTAACCATAAAACCGAGAAGGCTTAGGAAAGAAATGTAAATAACTAATGGTAATTGTAATCTTGCCGTAATTTTATCTCTGTATTCTATTTCATGAAAATACAGTTTTTCATAAAACTCAAATAGTTCTTTCTTATCCATATAGCCTCTCATGAAAGACTATGGCATTAATTGCCCTAACGGAAAGGTCACCGGGAGCCGAATTTATCGGCGATCCCTGTGCACCGTTTGGTTCGACTTCATTTTTCTCGACTTTCATCAATGGTTCCCAATCCTTCCGTCAACTGCTCAACCATCGCTTTCATGTCGGTAAACCTCGTAACCTTGAAGATAGAACACACGCGGTCTAACCAAACGTCAATTCTGAGTCCAAGCTCGCTGACAGTTTGAATTGTCAGCCTCTCAAATACGACTATCTCATCCACCGTTCCCCCTCCGAATTTTTTCTCGATCCCTGGATGAGCCACGATATCACGGAGGTATTTCCCGAGGCGGAAGTTTAGGTCGGCCACAGAATCCCGTTTCTTTGCTTCTCTCGTGATTACTTTGGTTCTGTCATAAAGAGTCCTTGCCCTATCTGCTCCCCCAATTTCATTGGCGTGTTCGAGCAAAATTTGTCTGACTGTTCCTTCAAGGTGTGAAAAAAGACATAAGAGGGCCGCCCGCAATTCTCTGTTAGCGTCGCGGTCTACACCTCTCTTTTTACTGTCTTGAGCGGCGTTGAGGAAATGGTTAAAGTCTGCCCAACTGTCGGTTGCAAGGCAGTACGCTTCAATCTGGGCCGTTCTTCCATCTGGTGAAATCCTTACCGTGATCTTCTTTCTTTTTTTCATATTGTCGCCGGGAACGCCCAAGTTCACCCGCGGCCCTGACGACGCGAAGCGACAGCAGGGACGTCGGGTGGAACGCCTGGTTGGGCCTTATTCTTCGTAAAATATCGTGTCAAGCATTGCAGCCCTACCGTCCCAGACGGCCGCTTCTTTGGCATTCTTTGGCCGTTTCGAATTCCACCACGGAGCATCGAGAATGCGCTCGATGATTTCATCCCAATACCGGTCATAGGTCATACCAGTTCGAGTTATTCCAAAATCACTGCAAAGCCCCCGCTGGTTCTTTGAATCAAGGCAAACAAACTGATCTGGTCGTTTCAATGCCAAGAGGCGGCTAGCGATACCAATTCCGTGTCTTCCGTTTGGGAAGGCCCTAATAAATTCAGCAATGTACTTTTCATACTCTGCGCGTGTTACCACACCTCTCAGCGGAATCTCCTCAAGTGCTTGCGAAATGTGCTTGTTGTTCTCGTTCACGGCTTGATGGTAATAGCCTGCACCCTGCATGCTTCCAAACCAACCCCACCGACTCTCCTGATCATTTGGCAATCCGGCAATGGTCTTTCGCAAGGGCAGCTCCATCGATGCGAAGGTCGGATGCTCGGCGAAGGCTCTGCGCACAGTTGCGAGGAGTTCGCAGCGTTTCTCAAAACCATGGTGTGGATCGGCCTTCACTGTTTTGAAGTACCGATCCCATGCCATAGACATTACAGAAGAGGCAGTGAGCGGTTTGGCCGTGCTGCTCGATCCGTACTGACCAGTCAAGCGGCGAAGCGCAGGTTGCTTGCGATTCCATACCTCACGGTAGGCCGCCGCCTCGCTCTTCTTGATGGGCTTGGCCATTTGCCAGTAGCGATCAATGAGACTGACGATTTCGTCCTTCAGTGTTGTCGGGTCTTTCTTCGATCCCCGAAGTAGAAGCATGGCTTCAGAATTTGTGCTGAGGGCGCCGGACGTCAGATTCGCGCTTCCAATCAGCGCCTCCCATTGGTCGCCACTGCGAAAAAGGTAGAGTTTTGGATGAAAAACCCCGTTCGGCTGAAGAACAAAGCGAACGTTTGCCTTCCCCTGAAATGTGTCGAGAACATCAGGGTGTGTTTGATAGAAGTGCGTGCCAATAATGGCTCGTGTGATGCGCGAGGAATGTTCCAGGAGAAGATCAAACACCGAGTTTCCCGAAGAAGCCCATGCAACCGCGAATGTAGCTTCGGAGTGACTCTCAATAAGACGGGAAAGCGTTCGGACCAGTTTCTTATTGCTTGATATCAGCTTCAAAGGTCTATCTCCTTGCGGCCCAACCAGTGATTGAGCAGTTT
>JBDRSZ010000453.1:0-4094 GCA_043824415.1 bacterium
AGTTCAGTGATGAATTCAAAAACCACAGATGGACACAGAGTAAAACACAGAAATTGAAAAACATCATTAAAACGGTTGATAATTTTGTTTCGGGCTATTTCTTGATTGTTTTGGTTGAATATTTTTTCTTCTGTGCTATTCTGTGTCGATCCGTGGTGAATCGTTCAAGTCAGGACATTTCTAAAGTGTCGTAAAAGAGGTGTCGTATGATGCCGTTGTGGGTGTTGATCGGCGATTTTCTGAATGATCTGAAAATACAGAAGACGCGCGTCTTCCTGACGACCTTCGCCATTATGTGGGGGACTATGTCCATCGTGATGATGATGGCGTTCGGTCGGGGCTTCAAGTTTCGGATTGAAGCGAGCATGCTGAATGCGGGGAATCAGATTATCCGGCTGTACGGCGGACAGACGAGCAAGAAATATCAGGGATTGTCTGAGGGGAGGTTGATTCGTTTCACGAAGGAAGATGCGAATGTTCTCTTGGAGAGTATTCCTCAAATACAAGAAGTGTGTCCCAGCTACGGAAGGTGGGGCATTCGTCTGAAGAATGGATCCCGAACAGCTTCCACATATTTAGAGGCCGTATATCCGAACTTCGAATCCCTCAGGACGATGTACCCGAAGCGGGGAGGACGCTTTCTCAACGAACGGGATATAATAGAGAATCGGCGCGTCCTTTTTTTAGGTTCTGTCATAACGGAGGAACTGTTCGGAGATGAAGATCCCATCGGCAGAACGATCGAACTGGACGGTGTGCCCTTCACCCTCGTCGGAGTCATGCAGAAAAAGATGCAGATGGGCATGAGCAACGGTCCGGACGACCGGAGGGCCATCATTCCGTTCACGACGTTCGAGTCGCTGTACGAGCACAGAACCCTTCGGATGATCACGATTCGGCCGAACAAACTGACGGACACGGAACGGATTAGGTCGGATATCTATCGCGTATTGGGGCGCAAGCACCGTTTCGATCCGACGGATAAGAATGCCCTGTCGATGTGGGATTTTGTGGAGAATATCAGGGAGATGGGCAAAATCTTCACGGGTATTCAGATATTCCTGGGCGTCGTGGGCGGGCTGACGCTTTTGGTGGCGGGCGTGGGCGTAGCGAATATCATGTACGTGGTCGTGAAGGAACGCACCCGCGAGATTGGAATTAAGAAGGCCGTAGGTGCGAGGTCTTGCCATATCACGGCTCAGTTTGTGTTCGAGTCTGTACTGATTGCAGTTATCGGAGGAGGTCTTGGCATTTTCGTTTCCTGGGCTCTGATCACGCTGTTTTCGATGATTCCCGTCCAGAATCAGGGGCTTGCGTATCTCGGAAAACCCCAAATTTCGCAGGCTGTGTTGTTTACGACGAGTTTCATTTTAGGAATGATCGGTGTCGTTGCAGGTGTTTTTCCTGCCCAGCGCGCGGCCAAGCTCGACCCGGTGGAGAGTCTGCGGTACGAGTAAATTTGATGAATAAAAGATGGAGTCCACTTCGGAAGTGGACTCCATCTTCAAATATTTGGACCCCCTGTCTTCTTGAAGAAGATTGGGGGCTTTTTTTATCGATTCCCGGATGCCATTTTGGATGCTTCTGGCATGCTCCGGAGGCGGAGCATGCTCCAGATTCCGAAGGCGGGACCGATTGACAGGAGCATGAATGCAAATTCCCAGCCGATCCAATCCACAAGCACGGGGATGAGTCGGATCGTCACCATGGTGAGGAGAAAGCCTATGCTCGTCTGGAGCGTCAGGGCCGTGCCCACGTAACGGGGATCGGTGAGTTCGCTGACGGCCGTGCTGAACTGGGCGCTGTCGGCCACGACGGCGAAGCCCCAGATGAGGCACAGGATTGTCAGGAGAGCGGGATTTGAGAATAAAAGTCCTGCCGTCAAAGCGCACGCGCCGGAGATGACGAGGCTCCAGACTGTGACGGTCGTTCGTCCGAGACGGTCGGCCATGGCGCCGGCGAGCGTGCATCCAAGCGCACCCAATCCGACGACGCCGAACGCGGCGAGACGGGCGGCCTGAAGATTCCATCCGGATGCCTCGTAGCTTGCGATGAGAAAGATGGGGACCCACGTCCACACGGCGTAGAGTTCCCACATGTGGCCGAGATAGCCGAAGTTTGCGAGACGCGTGGGCTTGTCCATGAACACGCGTTTGGAGAAGTGCCAGTCGAAGTGTGCCGACTGGCTGAGGAAGGGTCCCGTCTTGATGAAAAAAACCGCGATGAGTGCGGACAGCAAAGCCAAGCTGGATGTCGCAGCGAGAACCGAACGCCAGGGCGGCATTCCGCCCTCACCGAGAATAGGAAGTGCGTTCAACAGGTGGGGGACAGCTTTGCCGAGGGTCAGTGCGCCGACGAGGATACCGATGCCCAGACCGCGGTCTTCTCTGCACCAAGTGGCTATGAGTTTCATACCGACGGGATAGACGCCCGCAAGCGTGATCCCAGTCGCGAAACGGAGAAGCACCATGGGCAAAGGATGGTCGCAGAAGGCTGGGATGGCGAGGTTGAACGCTGCTCCGGCGAGAGCGCTGATTGTGAAAAGTCGCCTGGCGGGAATGCGGTCGGCGAGGTTGAGGAGGGCGCTGAGGAGCGCTCCCAATACGAATCCGATCTGAACGCTCATCGTTATCCAGGACTGCAGCGTGCCGCTCATGTTCCATTCGATTGTGAGCTGGGGCACGACGGCTGATGCGGAGAACCAGAGGGTCATGGCGAGGAATTCTGCGGCGGCCAAGAGTCCGATCTGTACCCATTTTTCTCGTCGGATGGGTTGGATGACGCTCATTCGGTCCGTCCTTCATTCATCAAAAAGGCCGGTGATTTCCGGCCTCGAGAACCGTGAGACGCATCAATGAGATGCGTCTCACGTCAGACAAGCAGATTGTCTTATGCCTGAACTTGTTCCTGGCCCGCTTTTCGCATTATCAAGAGACCGCCGATACCGATGACGAACATAATGCCGGCCTGTATGGCGGTTCTGATGGGCAGCGTTCCCTGCGTTGATATGACAAAGAAGAGCATGGCAGCAGCGCCGACAATAATCACGCAGTAAACGACCATCATGACGCGGCGCGCCTTCGCCCGCGTGGACTGCGTGTCTTCTCCGAAGATCCGATTGTACAAGCCGAGCGTGACCATCGTGCAGACGCCCAAGACAGCAAAGACCAGCCAGAACGTACGGAGCGTCCCTTCGACGCCTGACTGACCCTGCAGGGGTACGAGTATGGACCTGTACATTTCACCACCCACGTTCGAACCGAAGAGCGAACCGACGACGCCGTACAGGAAAGCGTATCCCATGTAGGTTGCCTTGCTTTCCTGAGGGGCGATGATGCCGATGTAGCTGTAGTATTTCGGATGTGTCGTCATCTTGCCGATGGAGAAGACGACGATGCCGGTAACGAAGATCCAGACGTTCTGGGAGAGGCTCAGACAGAGGAAACCCAGTGCACCGATGAGGATGCCTCCCATCATCGTGGGAAGGGCCTTGCGGTTCTTGACGATTCGACTGACGACGATTTGGAGCAGGACGATCGTCCCTGCGTTGAGGACGGTGACGTGCTGTGCGTCGAAATGGAAAGAAATGCCGATGTTGGCGAAAGCCTGGTTCACGGGTGTGGGATCGATGAAGTCACGTAGATACCAGAGAATGGTGCCGAAATTCTGGAAGTAGAGAATCCAGAAGCACGAATAGACGAAGATGAGGAGCATGAAGCGGGCGTCGGAGAGGACGAGGGCTGCGTTGGTAAGGACTTGCTTGAGCTTTTTCGTACTTTCGGGCTTGGGCGGATCGCGGTACAGGAAGATGGTCGGAAGCAGCATGAGAGCGCAGTAGACCGAGCTCGCGATGAAGACGTACCGCCATGAGAATCCTCTGAGGTATCCCGCAACGAGGGGAGCGATGAGAGCGCCGACGTTGATCATCCAGTAGTAGACACCGAAGCCGAATCCTGAATTCTTTTCATTCGTGCTTCGAGCGACCGTACCCGTGATGATGGGTTTGAACAGGCCGGAGCCGGTGGCCATGATGAGGAGGGCAGCAAAGATCACCCAGTAGCTCGTCACCTGTCCGGCGATGAAATAGCCCGTTG
>JBDRSZ010000454.1:0-16217 GCA_043824415.1 bacterium
GGTATGGATTCACTTGATACTGGGCCAGCCAGTGGAAAATCTGTTCAGCAACCGTCAAGTAATTCATTCAATTCTCTTTCTTAAATAATATTGTGAGTAAAGTCATCGATTTTTTTACTAGAAATTTAGGATAAGAAGACACCGTCCTATTTCAAAAAAGTGCGCCTCTGGCGTGCTATGAATTCTATCGTTCTCAGTGAAAAGCAAGAGGGAAGGCCCACAGAAACACTCTGGCGCTCGATGCATGGATCAATCAAGCTTCCATCTAACAGTGTTTAAGTAGGATGGACACGAAACGATGGTAGTTATTTCCTGAATAACCGAATTACCGTGAGACGATAACGATTCAACACCCGTTGAGAAACTCGTAAAAAAATCATTTTAATAAACCAATTTTCAAACAACCTCGGCACGACGGAAATAAGACATGCACCCACAAAATATTCAAACTTTGGATATATCTTTTGCGTCTTCAAATAGCGGGGGATGCGCCTGCCAAATGCCTGCTGGATTTTCCCAAATATCGGCGTGCCCCGCTTTTTATAAATCATTGTGGCGCACTGGCCGCCGTAAATGCTTTGCCTGGAGCTGTCTTCCAGCACCAGCACACCTTCCTTTGCCATTCGATAGAGAAAGGTTTCCGCAATATCAGTGCGCACGATGACGTGTGACCAGCCTGCCGCATCACCCCGCCATTCCGCCCGCCACTCATCGCCCACGGATAGATCCGAAAGTTCATTCGTGTGATCCATGCACATTGCGCATCTGTATCGGTGAAAAACGTAGTGTGAAAATAAAAAATGTTGAATGGGATACAGAAAATGATCGGACCCATCCTTGGTGACCGCGCGGAATCCACAGGGCCAATCGCCGTCGCGGTATTTGATGTCCACAACATCCTTGTAATCCTTCACATCGGCCCGTTTAAGAAGAAACTTCGTGGACGAAAGCGTCGGATTGAATCCGCACAACAGGCCGATGCGCAGCACAATCTGTTCTTTCAGCCTCGGTTCAATCTTCTCATACTTCCGTAAACCCTGAAAGTGGCAAGGAAGCCCTAATACGGCATAGCGGCCGTTCCTGTCTTCGAGGATTTCTTTAAGGCCGATATTCATGGGCACGGGCAGATATTTGGACTGTTGCGCCGAAATCACTTCTTCCCGGCTCCGAGCGATGAACACGTGAGGCCATAAGGGCTCTTTGCCCTGCATATTGACGACCAGGGCGCCGTCAATTTCGTTTTTTTCAAGCAGATAGATGAGCATTCCGGTAACGACTCCGCCGGAGGTTCCGTTATAGCGCACAGTCCCATCGGTGGAATAACCGGAAAGCACTCGCCTGAAGTGGCCAAAAAAAATATCATCAGGAACATGACCAAAGACCTGCCTCTGCAGACCGTTAAAATCGATTTCTTCTCCGGGACATACGCGAAGACACAAGCGGCATTGATTGCACCGCTTCTCATCCACGACGGGCAGCAATCCGCGCCAACGATGCTGGTAAAGTCCGATCGCATTTCGAGGACACACTGCGATGCACGTTCCGCACTGAGCGCAGGTGTGATTTTCTACGATTGGAGTGATGTTCCTCATGGAGCGGTTACGAAATCTCATCTGCCATTTCCCCGAATATACATGGCGGATCAATCCATCTGAGAAGCCACAGTTGAATCCAAACGTTCGAAAAATGCATGATCGTTCTCCTGAACCAAGCGCAGCCACAATTCGAGAATCACAAATCCCCAGATTCTTCTGTAGTTCAAATTCTTACCCGAGTAAAATTCTTGTTTTAATCGCTCCACCCTGTCAACCTTGAAAAAACCCCTCTGTTCCACGTGCTCCCGGGAGAGGACAAAATCGACCAGCGGCCGCAGTTCCCGGCGCAGCCAAATGCTGAGCGGGAAGGCAAATCCCATCTTCGGTCGCATGAGCACCTCATCGGGCAAGAGTTCCTTAATGGCCTCTAAAAAAATGTATTTCTTTTGTCCGTTCCTTAATTTCAATTCCGGCGGGATCGTGGCCGCGAATTCCACCAGCTTATGATCGATGAGGGGAATGCGTGTCTCTAAGGAGAAAGCCATGCTCATCGCATCGACATCCCGCATCAAGACATCCCCTAAGTGAGTCTTCAAGTCCAGATAAGAAACTTGATTGATGGTGCCCGCGCTCTCGTCCAAACAATCCATATAGTTCTTGTAAATCGTAGTTGAATCAGCGCCCGCCAACCGCGCTTTGACGGTGTCGGAATACAATCCCTGTTTCTCCTCCTCACTCAGCTCCATACGAAGGCTGCCGTATTTTCGAACGAAGGAGCCGAAGCAGAATAGGAATCGGTCGATGCTTTTCGTAATCGGAAATATTTTCCATCGGTCAGGAATGGCGGAGTAGAAAGAATACAAAATCTTCCGCACGGCCGGCGGCACACTTTCCCACTTTCGGTCTCGCTCATTAAATTTTAACAGGAGATCGAACGTTGGATAGCCCGCAAACAGCTCATCTCCGCCCTGGCCGCAAAGAACGACCGTAACATCGTTGGCAGCCAGCTTGGAAACAAAATAACTGTTGATCGCATCCGTCGACGGCTGATCCATATACCAGACGAAATCTTTCAACTCTCTTAAAATATCCTTGGCTGTGACGACCTGCACCGTATGATCTGTTTTAAACCTTTTAGATACCAAGTTGGCGTAGTAAGTGTCATCATAGTCTTTGCCGCCCACATCATAGCCGATGGAAAAGGTTTTTACCGGCCCCTGCTGCATGTCTTTCATCAGTCCCACGATGACACTGGAATCGATGCCGCCGCTGAGAAACGCCCCGAGGGGCACATCGCTCATAAGCCGAAGTTCGACGGACTCGTACAACAGATCGCGCAGGCGTTTCGTGTAATGCGACTCCGAATAACCGCCTTCCGTTTCGAAAGAGATATCCCAGTACTTCGATACACAAATATTTCCATTACAGACCTCCAGGCAATACCCTCCCGGCAGTGTATAGATATTTTCATAAATAGTCAAAGGCACAGGGACCGCCTGGAGCGATAAGTAGTGATGCATGGCTTCAAAGTTGAATTCCCCGTGATGCATACCCGAGGCCATGATGGCCTTCAACTCTGAAGCAAAAACAAATGAATCCCCAATCTTCGTATAATAGAACGGTTTGATTCTCATCCGATCTACCGCCGCAAAAAGTCTTTCATTTCGGGCGTCCCAGATGGCAAAGCTGAACATGCCCCTCAAATACTGCACGCATTCAGAACCGTACTCTTCATACAGATGGATGATGGTTTCGGTATCGCACCGACTCTTGAAATTGTGCCCTTTGGATACGAGCATTCGGTTGAGGTCTTTATAGTTGTAAATTTCACCGTTGTACACAATCCAGAGAGTCTTGTCTTCGTTCGACATGGGCTGATGTCCACCCGGAGAGAGGTCGATGATACTCAACCGCCGATGTCCGAAACCGACATTTCCGCAAACGAATTGACCCTCATCATCCGGTCCGCGGTGTCGAATGACATCCATCATTCTTTGAATCATTTCGGCGGAAACCGGCTGACCGTTAAAATGCCAGATGCCTGCAATGCCGCACATTCAGACGGACTCCAAGATAAAATGACTATTGTTTTTTAACTGCAACATTACCCAATAATGTCTATTTACATCGAATGACACAGGCATTACAAATCCTTATTCTGGGACGGCCTGACGATCCCTCTAATGAAATCAAATTCCTCTTTCGAAAAATACCGGGTGATAAATACCATCATCAAATTCACCGCCAAAGCGGCTGGCCCTAAGATAAAAATATTCAGTTTCATGAACAACAAAATAGGAATCGCCGTCACCAGGTTGATGGCAATCAATCTCGGCGCCAGTTTCAGAATGGGCGGCTTGACCAGCCTCCTCGAAAGATAGACGACATGCAGTACGAATGTGGATCCTTCGGTAGCCAGGGTGGCGAAGGCAGCACCGATGTAGCTGTATTTTCGGATGAGGACAATGTTCAACACGATATTTAAAAAAGCGCTGAACCCGACAGCCTTTGCCGTAAATTTCTGCCGGTCTGAGGCGCGCGTGGTATGCGTCATCACAGTCGTGATAAAAATCAACGCCGTAGACCACACCAAAATCTTCAGGACTGCAGCCGCATTGATGTATTCTTCTCCGTAGAGAAGAAGGATAATTTTTTCCGAAAGAAGCGAAATCAGAGTCGCCAAGGAAAATCCGACAAAGAACATCACTTTAAATGTCTTTTCGAACAGCTGCGTGAAATGAGTCATTGACTCCTTATAATGCTTCGAGAGAACCGGAAAAACCGCTTTCATCACTCCCATCGGAATGAACAGCATGAAAAAAACCAGCCGATAGGCGGCATTATACCAGCCGACCACTTCATCGTTTACCATAAAAGAGAGTATCACACTGCTGATGTAAGTGTACATCATCGCAAAAAAGAATAGTATCCCAAAAGGCAGACCTTCTCTAAAAAGAAACTTGACCAAAGGAACATCAAACTCAAAAGCAAATGGGGTAAACTTATGAGTGATCACCCACACGCAGTAGAGCAAGTTTAAAAAACTTCCGGCCAAATACATCCAGGCCAATTCCTGAAAACCACCGCCCATGAGCAAAACGCCGACTCCAAGAACGGTGTTCGAGAAGGAATAAAGGACAGTTGAAATCGCATCGTACTTCATCCTCTGAAAAGCCTGAAAAATAGCTTTAAAAAGTTCGCAGAATGAGTTTAGAATGTGCGATGCGGCAAGAATGTATACGGCGACGACAACATCCTGTGTTTTATTCGTAAGATTGATGATGGAGAAAATCAAGAGTAGATTCAGAGCGGATAGAAAAATCTTGATCGCCAAACCGTTCGCCAAGTATTTCTTGACTCTGTCCGGATTTCGAGCGACTTCTCTCACCAATAACTGATGAATGCCCATGTCGGCAATAATCAGAAACAGAGTCGTGAATGCCAGCGCGAATGAAAATTTTCCGTAATTGTCGTCACCCAGAAGCCGCGCGGAGAAAACCACGAGCGCAATCCGAATGAATCGGCTGGAGAATTCCGCACCCATCAATATCGTGGAGTTTGTAACGATTTTTTTCCCGCTGCTCATGGTTCAGGCTCCGCCGACGAGTCGCTCGTACTTTTTGACCATTTCCCCGTAATGAAATTCCGGACTGAATTCCTTTTCGGCTTTCTCCCGCCCGTTTCTCCCATACTCGACGATGCACTTCGGGTGATGCAATAAAAAACGGATGCGTTCCGCAAGCGCATCACTGTCCCCCGTGTCGAAAAGCAGGCCCGTCTTTTCATGATCGATGAGTTCCGGTATGCCTCCCATCGTGGAGCCGATAACGGGTTTCCCGAGCGCATAGGATTCATAGACCACGAGGGGAGAGTTATCGTAACATTCCGACGGGATAATGATGAATTTTGAATTTGAAATGATTTCTTTGAGTTCTTCGCCCCATCTGGCCCCCAAAAACCGGACATTCTTGATATTTCTCGCTTCAATAAAATCTTCCAAACTTTTTCGGTAAGCCCCCTCTCCGATAATGAGAAGCTGAGACACATTGACTTTCTCAACCGCTTTCAACAGAGTGATGAGGCCTTTCGCCTCTTCCAGACGGCCGAAATAGACGAAATAATCTTCATACGTAAAGCTGGGGGTGTAATCATCCATCCGAATCGTGTAATACAATTGTTCAATTTTATTTCTGTCCACGCCCGCCTGGATAAACTTTTCCCGAAAGAATTTGCTCGGCGTATGAATGATATCAACGTTCTTCTCATAAATTCTCATCATTTTGTGGAGGTAGGCTTCCGCGCTGATGAGCAGACCGGCTATCCGCGAATTCTTGTGGCACTTTTCAAAAAACGGATGGTAGTAGTGTCCGTCCAAACATTTTTCACAGACGCTCATCTTCGTCCAGTTGAACAGCCTGTAGTTCGGGCAGATGAGCTTCGATTGGTGGGCCGTCATCAGGACGGGAATGTCGTATTTTTTCAGCGAATGGAGGATGGACGGTGATATTTGATGATCGATCATGTGCAGGTGGGCAATATCAGGTTTCGTTTTCTCGATAAGCTGTTCGATCTTTCTTCGAGCATGGAACGAATAGAGAATTCGTGAGACAATCCTCATGCTGTTTTTTATCTTCTGCCAATTCGAGCCCAGATTAAATTCGATATTATCAACAAAATACGTGTTATAATCCGAATGAAAATTATTCGGATGTTTCATGGCAAACGGAATCACTTCATGCCCGTGTTCATACAGTATTTTCGACAATTCAAAGAAATACCGTTCAGAACCTCCTTTTATGAAATAAAATTTATTGACAGTCAATATCTTCATTGATATTTCTTCGGTCATGCTGAATTTTGAACTCTGTACAACGCTTTGCGTCTCTGTAACTTGATAAGTTCGAACCTTCTGATTCTTTTCAGAGACACGGCCAGGCCGGCCAACAACCAGAAAACTGTTTTTTGGGGATAATGCTGATACATCGGACCAAATGTCACCACGATGCCGAATGCGATATAGCTCCCGATCAGTCCCAAAGCGACAGCATTCAGATACCTATCTTTAAATTGTAATCCCGAATATGCATCCCGAACAACGATGAAGACAAACCAGAGAAAGAAAAACAGACCGGGCAATCCGATCTCAGCCGCCAACCTCAGATACTCGTTATGGACCGGATGCCAGAAACGAAAAATCGGAAAGGAATAATATTCGTAATTAAACAAGCCCACGCCAAAGATAGGATGAGATAGAATGATCGGAATAGCAATTCTTATCATAAGAAATCGGTATTCACCCGCTTCTCCCGTGCCGAATCTCAAAGCAATATAATCGCCAAAAATAATGCCGATGAATACGATAACACTCATGATAGCCAAAATCGCAAAAAACAACCTGGGCCCCAGCTCTCGTCTTTTTGATAGAAGTATGACAATGGCTATAACGGCGCCTATCATAGCGATCCACGCAGACCTCGATAACGAGAAAAACAAACCGAGTAATCCTATACCCGTCACTGCAGCATAAAACAGCTTTTTAATTCGCTCTTTGGCATAGAGATACAAACTCATCGACATGGGCAGTAAAAGAATCATGAATGCGCCATATTGATTCGGATAAGTGAGTGTTCCGGTCACCCTTGACAGCATGTACCCGTACGATACTTGTCTTTCCCCTAAAAATTCCAATCCCAAAGGGTGACCTAAATATTTTTGAAGTATACCCAAAGCTCCCTGAATAGCGCAGCTGATCATCAACATATTAATAATTACGATCAAATGTCTTTTGGTCGTACAGTTGTTGATAATATAAAAATAGAGGAGGACAGCCTTGATCAGCATAAAATTGGCAAAGATACTCGGCCTCAGTGCGACGGCCATGGATATGGATAAAAGACACCAGAATACATGAATGAACGCGGGTATTGAAGCCTTTCCCAGATACACATTCCCCGTACGAAATCCGTGTGTTCGGAAGAACCATAGACCGATTAATAAAAACAAGAAACAATCAAAAGCAAATATCAGGTCGTTCGAAATCGTCCATGTGTATATGAATCCAACCTTGAACGGTATCAGAAATACCAGAATGCCCATTAAAAATAGTTCTTTTTCCTCGACAATCTGAACGAATCCAAACACAAGGATGACAATGCCGAGGACGATCAACCACCGCCAGTCGAAACCAAAAATTGTGAACGCATACAACAATCCGATGCATAAAATCGCAATCCCAACAGCTGCAAGGATCGGATTGATACCATGTTTCTGAATCATACGTGTAATTTTCGATTAATCATTCGCTAAATCCAACAGAACTCGATTCACCGTCACTCGAATTCCATCTGTTTTTTCACCGTCCGGAGTCCATCCACCACTGAGGAAAATCTCACGCCCATCTCTCTTCGAATTTTATCGGTCTTCAATCCCGATCTTAGAGGTCTCGGAGCCGCCTGATTCAACCGATCTGTCGTCGTCTTCACGATCAGATCAGGATCCAGATGGAATACTTCACAGATACGCAGCGTGAAATCGTACCGGCTCATCCATTCTTTTCCTGATGCGTGATAAATCCCCGTTCCGTCTTTTTCGAAGATAACCAACAAAGCTTCGGCCAAATCATCCGCTAAAGTCGGTGTGCCGTACTGATCGACGACGATGGAAATGTTCTCCCCTCTCCGCAATCGATCGACCACCCAGGTTACGAAATTCATCCGGACGCCCGGAGCAAAACCGTACAGCACCATGGCACGAACGATGACATAATCCTCAAGCAGCCTGCGAACCACTCCTTCACTCTCCAACTTCGTTATTCCGTAGTATCCGATGGGATTAGGTTGATCCTCTTCGCTGTAGGGGCCGTCCTTCCCGTCGAATACATAATCGGTAGAGAGATGAATCATCTTGATGTTCAGCGCTTTACAGGCCAGCGCCACATTCTCAGTACCGCGAACATTCACATCCCAGACTGTGGCCCTCCCTCTTTCACAGCCATCCACATTCGTGAACGCCGCCCCATGGATGACGCAATCCGGTGTTGACCGAACGATATCATTATAAATACGTTTCTTATCGGTAATGTCGGACGAAATATATTCCAAATTTTGATTCGAGACTGTGGAAGTTTCATGGAGATCGACCGAGACAAGGCGGTACCTTCCCAGTGCCGCTGCCAGCACTTTGCCCCCCAAAAGACCATTCCCCCCCGTCACACATATCGTCTTCAATCTTTCCTTCCGGACATCATCGAAAAAAGATATTCATAATCGGAAGTGACTTTATCCCACGTGTATTGTTCTCTCACCCGAATCAGCGCCTTGGTTCGGTACATTTTCACCTCTATCGGATGATCGATCAAGTATTGCAATTGTTCTGCCAAATGATCCGTAGACCTGCCGGAAAAATAACATCCTGCATCCCCCAAAACTTCCCTGTGCTCGGGGACATCGTTGGCCAAAACACAATTGCCGTATCCCATTCCCTCCAGGAGAGCCGGATGGGTACCTCCCACTTCGGTCGCTTGAATATACAGATAGGCGTTGGACTGCAGTTCACGATAACCGCGGCCGAAAACGTACCCCGTAAATTCAATCCGTGGATCTTTCGTCTTTTTAAGCGCAGCGATGTACTTCTCATTGTACGGAGCGTCTCCCACGACGACAAGCTTCATGTCCGAACGTATCCGCTCAAAAGCGCGGATAACGAGATGGGCGTTGTTCTCCGGCTCCAAACGACTCACATACAAAATATAATTTCTCTTCCGCAGATTGTACGTATTCAAGAAACCATCGCTCAAAACTTGTTCCTCCGGAGCGCCGTAGGGAATGAATATTGAGTCTTTGTTGAATTTTCTGTGATAATACTCCTGTATGCACTTCGAATCGGTCACCACGACGTCAGGAAATACCGTCGCTAAAAATTCCGAAGCCCGATACGTCCACTGCGCCAATCGGTTCCACTTCGACCTTTGCCACTCCAAGCCATCCACATTCACAGCGACCTTTGTACCCGATAATCGTGGAACACACGAAAACACGCTGTTGACGCTGTTGCAAATCAAAATCGCATCGAATCTCTTGAAAAGACAGTGTAAAACACACACAAACGTATGAGCGACCGTATCGAAATATTTATGCCGAATCGTCGGAAGAACGACCAGCCGCACGCCTTGATAATATTCGCCATCGTATTGAACGTTGTTCGACCGGCAGTAGACGGTGACATCATGCCCCCTCTGCACCAATCCGATGCTCAACCTTTCCGTAAAAGTTTCGAATCCGCCATAATTGGCAGGGATGCCGCGAACCCCCATGATTGCTACCTTCAATCCCATCACGCGCTCAATATGTTACCTGGAAAATCCTGACGCTCAGACCTTTATGTTCCCTATTTTCATACACGAGCTTTAAAGCATCCGGAATGCCTTCATCGCCAAATAAAAATGTCAAATTGGGATTACTCGCTTTGTATCTCTCCGCAATGACCATGTATTCCACCCCTTGGTGACGGGCGTAGGCCAGAATATCATCAAAAGAATCGATCGAAAAAGAATAACTTTTTCTCACATCGGTGCAGCCCGCATAGAAATTCACGGATTTATTCTGACTCATGATCTTGGATTCATGAGAAGCATGCGCCTTGAGCCAGAGTCCTGCAATCTTCAGTTCGACGGCCTCATCCCAATACTGATCGGACCATTCATTCCTGGCGATCACTCTTCCGAACTCGGGCAACCAGGAAAAAAAGAAAATGACCGCAAGAACGACCACAATGGATTTCGACTCCGGTATTATCCTGATGGATGACAAAGGTTTTTTCTGGAAAAAGGAACGGAATGTATCCTTCGTCCAGGAGGTCAACTCAACAGCGCCTTTTCCGATCCATACAAAACAGATCGTCAGACCGGGCAGGAAATAGCGATCCACAATAAAAAACAACGGAATAAAAAACAGCCAGAAAGCAGCCACGAACGACAAAAGGTACAGGGTAATGCCAATCTTCTTCAACGGCCATGCGGATCGAAAAAGCCCCAAAAAAAAGAGTATCAGAATGACCGCACCCATCGTCTGAGGAATGGCGTACTTTAAAGTCCGATAAAAGTTTATGATGAATTTTCGAAACAGGATAGAGATATTGACGCTTCTCGTGGGTTGTCTGTTTTCATTAATTGATTTTAAAAAATTTCCTTGATGATATATGGCATCCCTGGCAAGGAGCGCATGATCGTCCGAGAGCTGACCGTAATTCACTCCCGAATCGCTGTACTCTCTGACGCCCAGCTGCTGCGCGGCGAAAGCCTTTGAATGCAGCGTCCAGCGTCCTGTCTGGCCGTGCAAGTATAGGAGATATGGGCAGGCGACGATGAAAAATCCGACTGTGCTCACGACGGCGATCAATATTTTTTTCTTTCCCTTTGTTTTTATCAAATCGACGATTCCCCACAGACCCGCGACAGCGACATAAATACCCCAAAATCCGATTCCTTCGGGTTTGGTATAATACGAAATGCCGAACAGGACCGCGGTTAATAAAGAAGTTCGAATCGAATCGCTTTCCAGAGCCTTCCATCCGGCCGCCACACCCATGACGACAAAAAGAATAAACATCGGTTCCGCCAAAGCTTCCGTCGAAAGGAAGGCGAACGAAGGAGAAAGGGCAAGCAGCCCAATCGTCCAAAAAGCACACGCCGAACCGAAGAGTTTTTTCGCAAGAAAAAATATCGGAAGCAGCACCAGAGTGCCGCAAGTCATCGATACCATCCGACCGGCGATTTCAAAATTCGGAAAAACAAATGAAAAAACGGCGACGCAAACAGGGTACATCGGCGTCCAGTACGTGTGGAGTCCTTGCATGAACCGACCGCTGGCAAAAGACGCGGCCATCTGAAGATAATGCGGCTCATCCCATCCGATTGCGAAATGGTATCTCATCAGAAAAAGCCTGAATAAAAACCCCAAGACAAGAAATCCGGTCAGTGTGACCCATTGGCGATGTTTATCATTGCGTTTATGGAACAATTTCATTTAAAACCTCATCCAGTCACATTATTGATATTACCAAGCATAGAATGGATCAGCATGTCCCGCCACCAGTGACGATGAACGAATAAATCCATCCTCCGAGCCTTTCAGTATGAATCGTCGCTCCCGGAAACAGTTCCTTCAATTCCCGTTTCTTCAACAGTCGAACCGACCGAGCGGCTCGTTCCGCTCGTTCTCTGTCTGGAAGCTTGTCGCACCATCCCAAATGGAAGTGACGAATCATAAAAATCTTGAGCCATAAAGGAAAGAATTGAAAGAACGGGAACAGAAAATGGGGTTCAAACGGAAAATAGTAGTTCGGAGTTTGTATAAAATATTGTTTACCCACGCGTCGGCATTCCTCCGCCATTCGTTTTTGATCTTCGAACCCGCCGACATGCTCGATGACAGAATTAGAGAAGACAACATCGTACTGACCGTCTCGATATTCGCGCATATCTCGGCCGTCACCGACGACGCTCTTATAACGGGGAATCTTTATCGCCTCCGATGTTAAATTAACGAGAGTAATCTCGATCGTTTTCTCCTTCGTAATGCCCAGCCTTTCCCAAAAAATCTCCTTTCCGCCTACATCGAGAATGCGTACAGGCTTCGGAAGAGAAGAGATCAACGAATGGAATAATCTCATCCTCTTTCTTAACAGCTTTACTCTGCCAGAATCGCTTCGATCCATCCCCGCGTATTTCCTCAGAATCTTCATCGAACTCTGGATACTTCCTTTAATAAAATGATTTTTTTAGTATGATAGATGAACCTCTATTTGATAATCAGAAAAGAGTCTCTTGAAAAAATATGTTAATTGCTTCAAGCCCACTTGTATGAACATAAGAATTAAACATAACTCTAAAAAAACCCTCTATAATATATAAATAACTCACATGCATGAAAAATCGACATTTTTTCTTATTTTCTTATCAATCCAATTATAGGTTCGGGTTAAACCTTCTCTCAAATCAATCCTTGGATGCCAGTTTAGAATATTTCTGGCACGATCACATACTGCCACACGTCCACGATCACCTTCAGGTTTTGTTTCATCATAGGATATATGAATATCCTTCCCTGAAATTGACACGATCATTTCAGCCAAATCATGGATAGAAGTTGGTATCTCGGATCCAATCTGTATTAACCCTTTATTCATACCCCGTTCGAAAACCAACAATAGAGCATTGACGACATCATCCACATACACAAAATCTCGATATTGGCCCCCCGATCCCCAGACAATAAAATCTTCGTGTGGATGAAAAATTGCTTTACGAATAAGCGAGGGAATTACCTGGGAACGCTGCTCATCGTATACTGATCGCGGACCATAAACATTGTGTAGTCGTAACAATCCGACATTTATTTGTGCATTTTCTGAAACGAGTTCAGTCTCATATTCTCCCATTAATTTACTCCAACCATAAGATGATTCTGGATCTGCGGGATAGGTTTGGTTTTCATGAAGGAAAGCCACGCTATCTACCATTTGTAAATGCTTTGGATAACTGCACGCCGTTCCGACATATACATAGTTTTTAATATAATTGAATAGACAGGCGGCCAAAGTATTCGAATTAATAAGAATATTTTGTCGATAAATAAATATTTCGTTATTAAAAACAAAATTAACTCCCGCCACAACATCAGCCAAATGATAAACAACATCGAAATCTTTAATAAATTCCAATGCCTTACTATAATCAGTTAAATCAACCAAATGAAATTTAGTTTCTATATCAATAATATAGTTTCCTTGCTCATCGATTAGATTAGAAATTGATCCTCTCCATAAATTATCGATTACATGCACATTGGCCCCGAACGATACTAAAGATTTGACTAAAGAACTGCCTATAAATCCGGCACCGCCCGTTACCAATACCTTTTTGGTTTCCCAAAAATTTGTCATTCATTATTCTCCTTTTTAAAAACGAAAACTTTTTTCATTGCCTCTTATTTCATCCTTTTTAACAGATGCAATCTTAAATAACTATAAAAATATTTTAAGAAATCCACACAACTTGCACGCTTTATTTTAGCGGATCTATCCGGTGCCTTACAAGGATTCTTCACCCATTCGTTTAAACTTTTCGTTGTATTGGCAAATGAAAAATACTCTAAAAAGGACTTGATATTCTTTTTAAAAATTCTCAGCCGATCTCCATTCTGACTTAACTCCAAGACAATATCACAGAGCAAATCCGCATTCCCATTCTTAAAAGTCCTGCCGACATTAAATTTCTCTACAAACTGAGAGAGCTCAGAACCCTCGCTCATGATTACCGGAAGATGATAATTCAGTTTTTCGAAAATTCTCGTTCTGCTCCCAATCTCCGTCTCATAACAGTGAATGTCAGTTACGATTCCTACATCACAATTTCCCCAAATCTTATAGACATCCTCGACGCTTTTTTGGTAGCCTAACATATGAAATCGATCTTTATTCTCGCTCGAATCGATCATTCTCAGTAATTCATCGTGCTTTAAACTCGAAACCGCAGGCCCTCCCGTACTCACAAATTCGATTCTGGGATCGATAGTCATCGCTTTATTCAGACCCTCAAAAAGCGTCTTTGTGTCGCACCAAACGTTATACCCGCCGCTCCAAACCACTCTGAAAGTGTCATCTTTAGATCGATCTGTTGCCACCGAATCGGTTGTTTTCATCGGTTTCGCTTCAACGCCGGGGAAAACGATATCGACCAGATCGTATCCAAGATTTAATCCATTTAAACGACCCGCAATCGCCAGCTCTCCGATCATACAGTATTTCTGGGGCGTACTCAAAACAGAAAACTTATCCCCAAATTTCAAGACATAATGTAAAAATTTCCGGACGCTCAATTTATCAAGCGATTTGTCAGAAAAGACTTGCGCAAGTTGTGACTCGGTTATCGGGTCGCCGTATATGTCCATCCAGGTGGGGTATTGATTCACAAAAAAAGTGGAGATGATAGAATTGTATAAACCGACCGCCACGATGCAATCAGGTGAACAGGAATCCACCAATCTTGAAATTTTACGGTATTCCCACAGCCCCCATTCAAAGTAGGAAAACGAATCGACCTTTTGTTCTTGGAGATGCTTTTGTACTTTTGTTTTACCAAGAACAGTGACATCATGAGTACTGTTCAATATGGGTTTTAATAATTGTAGCGTCCTGTATCCGTAAGCCTCTGTTCTTTCGGATGAGAATGTGGGTAAAGCATGTCCAAAAATCAATACCTTACTCATTTACTTCCTTCTCTACATTTGACATACCACTCGACCGTTTCCTTCAATCCCTCATGGATTGAATAAGCGGGATGATAGTCGAGCAACTCTTCCGCCCGTGCTAAATGCGGCTTTCTAACTGCCTGTCTCATTGGTTTCGTCATATCAAAATAGATTTCATTCCTGGATTTGAGGAGCTTGCGAACTGCCTTTTATATGCTTTAAATTATCCAGATTGCTTTTGCTGAGTCGGTTTACAACCCTGACCTTCGCACCATGACGAATTAAATCTTCTACCAGGTGAGATCCCACAAAACCCGCTCTTCCCGTAACCAACACTTTCTTATTGGTCCAATAGTCGTTTTCCGGCATTCGACGTCATTTTTTATAAAAATGAATTCGCACTCTCTAACGATAAGTTTTACATTAATAATATACTTATTATCCTCATTTTATGCAATGAAATTCTATATGAAACCGCTTTACATCATAAGACCATTTTCGTATATTATCAAGCAAAACAAAATTCCTGTTTAGAAAATTGCCGTTTTACGATGATATTGATATTAAGGATCACATGATAGATTTAAAGAACGGTAAAATCACTTCAAATCGTTGGAAACCATTCCGAGACAAAATCGCTTTCGCTATCGTCGGCGTTGCTATTCTTACGAGTATCTTCCTGCACCTTGAAGTGTTTAAAACGAAAAAAATTCTCGCCCATGATGAAGGCATCTCATATTTAGCAGCAACAGGACATCAACGCCATTATGCCCTTGTTCAGCATGGCCTTTATCCTTTTGCAACCTGGGTTTCCGCTTCCGAGTGGAAAAAATTATTGCAGCCGGAAAATAAATTCTGCTTCAGGACAATAGCATCCGATCTGACCAAACATGATATTCATCCGCCTCTTTATTTCTGGATTTTACATGTATGGATTCTCATCTTTAATACACATCTATGGACAGGCCCATCCCTGAATATGATGATAGCCATTATTTCGATACTGTTGTTGTATCGTCTCGCACATGACCTGCTGCACGATCCAAAGGAAGCTGCGGTCGTTTCTTTTCTTTGGGCCTCCAGTTTTGCTGTTATTCAAACATCGCTCGAGGCAAGACCTTATCCTCTGCTTGCGTTCTTCACGATATTGTTCATACAACAAATCATCCGATATGAACGGTCAGAAACGGGGAACAAGCCCCATCGTCTCTTATTTATCGGTATAACCATCCTACTTGGAATGCTTGTCCATTATCATTTTTTCTTGGTTATTATTGGAAGCATCCTGTTTTTAACATTTCATTTACTGAGTGACCATAAAAAGAAATGGATGATTGGCCTTATTCCTATCTTTGTGGGGATGTTATTCTTTTCGTTACTCCATCCCCATTTCTACAACTCTTCCAATCGCTATCAAGCACAGATTCAGCCCTTT
>JBDRSZ010000455.1:0-15095 GCA_043824415.1 bacterium
ATCACAATCCTTGCAGTTAAAGGTACAATGAATTGATGAAAATAAACAATATTCCTGAACCATGCAAGCCCCTTAAAGGGGATGCACGTTCATTTTGCTATCAACCCTTACGACTTACTGCCGACTGTCTACCGAAAATCCTTTCCCGAAAACAAACTGGGGTTTCCACGCCCCAAACTTCCGTCCGTACTCATCCACTTGATCGAAACCGTAGGCATAATCGAATCCGAGTATGCCCACCATCGGCATGAAAATACGGGCGCCAATACCCACGGACCGTCTGAGATTGAAGGGATCCGTGCGGTCGAAGTCCAGCCACGTGTTGCCGGCTTCGGCGAAGATCAGCCCGTACATCGTCGGATTGCTGATGATGGGAAACCGAATCTCCATAGTCGACTGCAGCATCGTCCGACCGCCCTCGCTGTAGTACCGTCCGCCGGCCAGTGGATCCTCATATCCTCGGAGAGGAATGGCCTGCGACAGCCCGCTGCCTCCCATGAAGAAATTTTCCAAGAAAGGAATCCTTCTCGACTTCGAGAAAGCTTCCATGAATCCGCATTGGGCGCGGAGTAAAAGGATAAGTTTGGTCGTGAACGTCGGCACAAAATATTCGGCCTTGAAAATGTGCTTGTGATACCCCACATTGCCGCCTAAGAATCCTCCAGCAATCTCCGTAGACAGACTGATTCTCGATCCCGCTGTCGGAAACTCCGGATGGTTCAAACTGCTCCTCGTGATGATCTGCGAGATACCACTGGAAACGAGAGGACCTTGCGCATATTCGTTCACGATGTTATTCGGGTTCAATTCTTTGTAGTAATCGGAAAAATCGCTCAAAAGCGTCTTATCGAGACGATAGATCCAATCCCCGCGGAAAAAATCGTCCGGCCAAGCGAACCGTCTTCCCAAATGGAGAGAAATTCCTTGGCTTCTCTGGCTGTACCCGATATAATACGGATCCCGCTTGACATCGTAAATGTTAGCGCCGATGAGTGTTTGTGTGTTCCGGAACCACGGTTCCGTAAAGCCCAGGTTGAAGGATCGATAGAAACGGCCGAAATTCCAGCTCAACGAGAGCTGCTGACCGTTACCGAAGAGGTTGTTCATCCCAAGACCGACACTCCCGATCAAACGGTCGAGCTCACTCCAGCCTGCCGAGAGGTTCGCGGTATCCGTCGATTTCTCCTCGACATTGAATGAGAGATCCAATTCCTCCGCATCGACAGGCAGCACTTCCGGATTGACGACGGAAAAATAATTCAGCATCGTTAATTCTTGGTAGCTGCGCATCAGGAGATCCTTGCTGAAAACATCACCAGGACGGATCCGCAATTCTCGCCGTATGACGTGGTCTTTCGTGCGCATATTCCCGGAGATATGGATCTTCCTGATCTTGACAGGATTTCCCTCTTCGATGACAAATTGGACATCCAGCGTATCCGTTCCGCGTAACGTCTCTTTTGGATTGATCTGCGCATAAATGTGGCCGTAATCGTAGTACACACCCCCGATTTTATCATTAATCGAGTTCGTAAATTTCTCCTGACTGAACGGATCGCCCTCCTTAATTTCCAGAAGGGATGCGAGGTGTTCGACAGGAAAGAGCTTATTACCCTCCCACGTGATATGTCCCACATAATAGCAGTGTCCCTCACGAATCCAAATATCGATGAACATGTCCTTCTTTTCGACATCGTAGAAGAGAGAATCCTTCACGACTTCCGCATCGCGATATCCGTTATTCCGGTAAAAATCGAGAACTTTCTCCTTGTCTTCTTCGTATTTACCCCTGTCAAAATCGGCCCCGCGCCACCAACGATCCTCCTTCGTTTTCTTCATCTGCTTTCGCAGCTTCCCATCGTTGAAAACGACATTGTCCAAGAATTGAATACGCTTAATCTGAACTTTCTTACCCTCTTCAACATCTAAGTGGAGGATAGCCCGACCCTCTTTGTCGGATTCGACTTGCCTCGTATTGATCTCAGCTAAGGTGTACCCTTTCTCTGCATACATCTTTAAAAGTCGCTTCTTCGCTTTGGCAATCTGACTCGGACTGAGCACCTGGCCGCGAAAAAATCCCACTTCTTTCTCAATATCCTCCTTCTTAATTTTTTTATTCCCGCTAATAACCACATTGTCCAATTTAGGAAATTCTACGACTTTAATCGTCAGGAAAACTCCCGCCGGAGTCCTTTGGTCAATTACGATCTGAATATCGGAGAAAATGCCCAATGCCCACAGTGCCTTCATAGCCCGCTGGATATCCTCCCAAGAGACATCCTGGCCTTCTTTGAGACTGGAACTCCCTTTGATCACGGCCGCATTGGAGACCTTATTGCCGGTAACCGAAAGGCCCAAAAGCCTGCCGATCAGCGGCTGTTGCCCAAATCCTCTCCCGGCCAAACCAAAGAAAAGAAGTAGGACTGAAATCTTTCTCAGGATACGAAAAAAGTCCATGAAATAAATTCCTCCAAAGAATTTGATAAATTACAAAATATTTTACACATTGTCAAACTCAGAAAGGAAAAATATGTCTTAACCAAATGCGTTTGTCCTCTCGCCTGTCTGATAAAAGCAGACTGTCGTATGTATATTCCATCTGCAGGAAGAGATCCGGCCGAATCGTATACTCAAAAGTCAATGCATGACGGAATCCGACTCTATGCATCATGTACTGCAATCCCCACCCGTTTTGAATCTGTCCAGAGTACGTAATGAAAAATCCGGATGCCAGATACTTACCTAACATCAATTTGGTGCTCCGCAGAAGGGTCGTTGGATCGAATGTCAGTCCGTTCACCGTCTGGCTCTGTACGATATTCCGACTGAACATCGAGGAAAACCGAACCACATCCAAACCCAAATACCGTCGTATGCCTCTCTCCAAAGGCCGGAATAGCGGTCGAAACACCATATTCTCCACTTGCGTTCCCAGAGCATCGTATGCCCGATCCTTCAGATGGTCAGCAGAATAACCCATCCCTGCCAACAGGTCTGCCTCCGTCCTTCCCAAATTAGGGTTGTCCGTGCTGAACTGAAAATGGACGTCTCCCCAAGGCCCCTCCCCCCTCTCCAATCCTGTGGCATCATCTTTCACCGCCACAGATAGCCAGACTGTTGACGGCATCCCCATGGAATCCGTTACAGTTGTATATGCCCTGCCTGCGATGATGGGATCCTTCGCTCCTCTCGGATAATCGAAAGTCACCCTCTCAGGACGGAAATAATGATCCAGCACGATGATATTGCCTTCCGTGGAAACGAGATTCCCCCACACTTCGAACGTCCCATCCTCAACGCATCCCTGAATACGCAACAATCCGTTCGAATCTTTGAGCTTGAGATCGGCATCCACATTCCCCATGGGTGTTTCGATACTCCTCACATAATGGGCATCCTTCTGCGGGATAACGCGAAGATCCCACCGAATCTTCTCCAAAAATTCCACAATCTTAGTAGTCCCCGTATCTCCGTCCAAAGACAGGAACGGATACGTCAGCCGTGCATCCGTCAGGGACAGTGTTCCCCTCAACAGTGGAGACGTTCCAGGTCCCGCGATGAGAAAAGTTTCTGTCGGTTCCATCCCGCCAAACGCAATCCAACCTTCTTCTCCGTTCTCCATCAATCCCGGTAGATGGACGCGAATGCCTTTGCCTCTGCTTCCCAATCGAAGGACCCCAAAATGAACGCCCAGCTTTTCTGAAGCCAGCGGGGAGAACTCAGACTTGTCATCTTCATCCGAAGCGTTCGTCAAAGAGAACGCTTCTCCATCCACAACGCCCGTGAGGTTTGAGATTTGGACAAACCGCTCTCCTTCTAAAAGTTCTGCCTCACCCTTTATGTGCTCAACTTTTTTAACGAATTCAGCCAATTCGAGCATTCCGTCATCTACCCTCGCCCGCGCACTCCCCAAGACCCAATCCCCCGGTCGTCCAGCCCAGCGCGTGTAAATCTCCCCTTTCCCATTCGCCTTCTTAAAAAAATCGCTCACTTCAGGAAGCAACCCCAAAATATTCCCCTGTGCTTGAATCGAGACATCAGCATCTTCTCCCCCGCCATGCGGGAGATCTCCCCAGAAATCGACCTTCAGTCCGTTCTCAATGTCCAGCCTGCCATTCCGAAACGACAGCTTTCCGCTCCCGTATTCAGTCCCCATCCAGAGCGTATCGATGACTTCGACATGTAAATTCTGAAACGGAAACGAACCCATCGACCCGTCACGTACCTCCACAGCTCCGCGGATGATCGGAGCCACCACACTGCCTCCGACAATCATTTTCGCGTTCGCAAGACCGTCGAGTTTCTCTTTTCCAGTCAATGCTAAGAACAAGTCGCTTAAATCGACATCTTGAACCAAGAACTCTCCCCTGAGCGAATCCTGCTCCGTGCGTTGCGCCCGACCCGCGAACATCAAAGAACCGTCTTTTCGGAACGAAAGATCACATGACTGAAAATTGCGGTCCTTCCATTGGAATTCAAAACCGCCGTCAAAAATACCCACAGAATGAAAATACCCGTTGTGGAGTGAGACATTGAATGCTAATTTGGGCAGCGTCCGCGTCCCCCCGACCTGGATCCCTCCGCGGAGCTCTCCAACATACGATCGTGTTCGGGGAAAAATCTCATGAAATTTCTCGAAGCGAAAATCCGAAAGCCTGATATTCGCCTGCAATTCTTTATCGGAATCGAACGGATATCGCCCATCAAGAACGAGCATTCTTCCGATCTCGCACCGAAGAAGAGTTGCATAATCCTTCGATACCGTTCCGTACGCAGTCAGAGGAAAGTCACGCCCCTCAGGACTGTAGTAAACCGCCTGAATTTCTATATCCTTTCTCTCATTCAGCTTCCCAGACGAAACCAGGTCCAACTCGAACATCCTCGTGGAATCTCTTCTCACATCTTTCAGACCCTTGAGCCATATCCTCCACGCTTCTTTTGAACCCGTAAAATTCCCGGAAAAATCCATGTCCTGCACAGATCGACGGATACCTGCGCTCATCAGCATTTCAACGATGGAATTCAACCCGGAGAAACGGATATCCCATTTCGGATTTCCGTGGAAAGGAGAACGCACCTCCCCATCCATTCCAAAACTTCCGTCCGAACGAATCTGGACACGGAGGTTTTTCTTTTCATACATAAAATCAGAAATGAATCGGAGCGTGTCCCCTTCTACAGAAGCCAAAGCAAACATCCCTTTCGCTTCCCCCAGAAGATTCTTGATATCGCCCGCAAATCGGATTCCCATCTCTCCACCCAACTTCCCGATCCGTCTTCGGATCCAACGCGGCATTGAAGGCACGAGATCACCCTGAACATCCACACCCAGAGAAGTCAGCCGCCGGTCATCAGAAAAATCTATCCTCCCGTTGAACCCCAGTCTGAGGCTTTGCCCCTGAACGCCGTCTCCATCCACTGTCAAGACGCTGTCCTTGAGTCCGATTGTAGCATTCAAACCGTCGAAATGAATTCCGTATGCAGAGAAACCGCTCGATACAAAACGTCCCTCCATCTCTGCGTTGTGCAACAGACCTGAAAAATGGAGCCCAAACCGCGCCTTTCCCAAGAAGGAAATATCGGCTCCTGGAATGACTCCCTGAAAGAAAGCAGGCATGTCAAACCGGGAGCAGCGAATAGAAAGATCAAGCCGCGGATTGAAGACATCCTGTATCGTGCCCGAAATCTCAAGCGGAGACCCAAGGAACCTCTGCACTGTTCCTTCGATCACCAAGTCCTTCCCCCGAAATGCGCCTTTCGCGTTCACATTCTGGAAAGCCAAATTCTCATTCTTGAATGAAAGGGTACCATCTCTTAATTCTAAGAAACCCGTCGTCTTCTGTATCGGATCGTACATCAACTCCCCGAGCATGCGACCGGATGCCACTTGGATGTATTCGGGTAGAAGAAGGGGTAGTTCGGGTGAAAGCTCGGAATCCTTGACCTGTATATGAATTCGGATTGGCTTTGCTGATTTAAGATTAATCTTTCCTTCCATTGACAAATTATTACTCATCGATTCGAAGAGTTTTCCTGATAAGCGGACAACTGCCGAATCCGTCGGATTGGCTTGAAACCAACCATTCAATGAATGGGCCAACCGAACTCTTCTGCCGTAAGAATTCTGCAGGAGAATCTCACCATCAGCGACTGCGATTCGCTTCACCGTCTCAAGTTCCTTCATGAACTCATGCAGATCGGCAAATCTCTGCTCTTCCCCTCCCTCCACTTCCCCTGGTATTGCATCTCGAACAACGACTTCGGGATGAATGAGGACAACCTCATGGGCTACTTTGTGGGGGGAAAATCTGTATCGGAATAAATTCCACAGCTTGTAGCCCAAACGGATATCCTCAATCTCTATGGAGAAAGACCGATCCTTGGGTGCCAACTTCACGCCCTTGAGATGGAGCGTATTCAATCCCAACTCGACCTTCTCGATACTCGATTCTCCGTCTAGGAAGGGACTAATTTTCGCAAGAAGGATCTGTTTGATTCTGTCATTGGCCCTGGTCGCTCGCCAGCCGACATAGCCTCCAAAAACAGACATGCCGGCAAGCGTGGCCAACACCAAGACCCATCTTCTGCTTCGCATTCTATCGCCACTTTAAAGAAAAATGAGGGGATAAAAAACCCCTCAGATCGGATCACTATCTTCCATAATAGACGCTTCTATCGTCACATAGTTCCCTGTAATTGTTCACTGACTTTCCCAAATCGCCTTTCCCTTCCCTGATAATCTTCGATAGCGGCATACAGACCAGCCCGCCGAAAATTTGGCCAGAGGACATCCGTGATATAAATCTCCGTATAGGCCAGCTGCCAGAGAAGAAAATTCGATATCCGAAATTCTCCGCTCGTGCGAATCAGAAGATCCGGATCTGGAAGCTCAGCTGTATACAGATGACGATTAACGATGTCTGCATCAATGGATCCTGGTTTCAGTTTCCCCGCACGGACCTCTTCCGCAATCTGACGAACCGCCCACACGATTTCTTCCCTTCCACCGTAATTCAAGGCTAAATTCAGAATGAGTCCTGTGTTTTGTTTCGTCTCTTCAATCCCTTCGAGAAATCCATCTCTGGCCTCCTCGGGCAGACGCATGATATTTCCTATGGCCATCAACCGTACATTATTGTTGATCAGCTCATTCAGCTCTTTCCGGAGTGTTCTCAAGAGGAGTTTCATCAGCGCCGACACTTCGTTCACAGGACGTCGCCAGTTTTCCGTCGAAAAGGTGTACAGCGTCAACACGCCGATTCCAAGCTCTCCGCACACTTCAACAATATCCCGAACAGACTTTACACCCTCACGATGACCCGCAATCCTCGGAAGCCCATGCTGTTTGGCCCAACGCCCGTTTCCGTCCATGATGATGGCAATGTGCGCCGGTAAATTGCCCCTCTTTTTCAGCCTATTTTGCAGTTCTTTGTCCTCTAACGCCAACGGAACGCCCCTCATACTAATTTTACATTATCAGAAAAATTAAAATTAAATACGGTAAAAGTCAAGGATTTATTTTATGTTGATTTTATGTTGACTTTCGTTTAAAAAGTGGTTATTTTTATCACTCAAAGGATCGTCTCAACAACAAATCCGGAGCAAAACATGGCGTCGAAAAAAGAAGCGTCCGATCTTCACCGCATCGAAGAGTTAAAGCACGCCCATCAGCAAATCGTTCATGAAATCGGGAAAGTCATCATCGGACAGCACCGAATCATCGACGAACTCCTTGTATCCCTTTTTTCCAGAGGTCATTGTCTCATCATCGGAGTTCCCGGTTTGGCAAAAACACTCCTGATATCGACTCTATCGCGCATACTCAACTTGAAATTCAACCGAATCCAATTCACGCCGGACCTCATGCCGTCGGACATCACCGGCACCGAAATCTTAGAGGAAGACCGAACCACGGGTAAAAAAGCTTTCCGATTCGTCAAAGGACCGGTGTTTGCTAACATCGTCTTAGCCGACGAGATCAACCGAACACCGCCAAAAACCCAAGCGGCGCTTCTCCAAGCCATGCAGGAACACGAAGTCTCCGCAGCCGGAGAGACATATAAACTGGACGAACCCTTCTTCGTCCTCGCCACACAGAATCCCATCGAGCAGGAAGGGACATACCCGCTCCCCGAAGCTCAGTTGGACCGATTTATGTTTAATTTGTGGATCGACTATCCCTCCGAAGAAGAAGAAGCGAAAATTGTCCATGCAACCACAGGAGGGCAGGAGCCCAAACCCCTGCCCATAATCGACGCAGAGAAAATCGTCCGACTCCAGAAACTCGTCCGCCGCGTGCCCGTCGCCGACCTCGTCGTCGATGCAGCGGTCAGCCTGGTGCGAAAAACCCGTCCCGATTCAAGCAACGCGCCACAGTTCATCCGCGATTGGATCAGCTGGGGAGCGGGTCCGCGCGCATCTCAATATCTTATCCTCGGAGCAAAAAGCCGATGTGTGCTGGACGGCAGGACCACGCCGGACATCGACGATGTCCACGCAGTGGCCAAACCCGTCCTCCGCCACCGCATCGTCACCAATTTCAACGCCGAAGCGGACGGCGTGAGTGCAGTGGACATCATCGATAAACTGTTGGATGAAAAATGGTAAATTGGTAAATTATGAATAGAGTCGCAATTGTGAAATATCGTATGTATGTCGATGAAGTTGGTAATCCGGACTTGAATAGTTCGGATAACCAAAACCATCGTTTTTTAAGCTTGACTGGAGTTATTGTTGATTTGAAATATGCAGGAAACACCCTGCATACTCAAATGGAAGAATTAAAAACGAGATACTTTCATTCACATCCTGATGATCCCGTAACCTTACATCGGAAAGAGCTGCTTAATGCAAAGCCTCCTTTCGAAGCTTTGGAAGATCCAATTAATAGAAAAAATTTCGATAGAGAATTATTAAGATTTCTCGAAGCTTGGGAATATACAGTCATCTCCATATGTCTGGATAAAAAGACACACAGAGAAACATACAAAACGTGGCGATACGACCCTTACCATTATTGTCTCGCTTTATTGCTCGAAAGATTCGTATTCTTTCTTGAACAGTATCAAGCTTTCGGAGATGTCTTAGCTGAATCAAGAGGAGGTAAAGAAGATAGGCGTCTTAAAACTTCTTTTATGAAACTTTGGGAAGAAGGCACTCAATTTGTTGAACCATCTCGCTTCCAAAACGTTTTAACGAGTAGACAGCTAAAAATAAAATCAAAAACGAATAACATAGCAGGGCTGCAGCTTGCAGACCTTATTGCACATCCCAGCCGGAATGAACTCCTCAAGCACAACAATTTTTTAGATAAGGACATATCACCTTTCGGAAAAAAATTATCCAAATACTTCAAAAGAAATATTATCAAAGGGAAAGTCGACTTTATGGGAAAAAATTTATATAAAAAAGGGCCTTTTCAGGCCCCGATGGTAAACCATCCACCTCCGGTATTCCGGATTGTTTTAATATTAATAAAATGAATTATTGAAAGTCAAGTACTTTTCGATCTTTTTTTCCATCTTAAAACAAATTGTCAGCATTGATGAAAAATTCATCGATAAAAATTCTCATCATATTCATTATAATAACAATCACTAATTCAATATCACTCAACACAGTAACTGTTGTATACCACCCCTCTCATCTAAACAGCGTTCTGATCGAATTCGATGCGTTCGTCGAAGAGACGATGGAAACATGGGGCATTCCAGGGGCCGCCATTGCCATCGTCCAGAGCGGCAACACCGTTTTCATGAAAGGTTACGGTGTTCGGGAATTGGGACAATCCGATGCCATCGATGATCATACCGTCTTTCGAATCGCCTCTGTATCCAAGCCCTTTGCATCCACTCTGACCGGCCTTTTGGTGCAAGAAGGCATACTCAACTGGGACGACCGTATCATCGACTATCTGCCCGATTTTGCCCTGCAGGATACAAGCAACACACATCGGTTGACCATACGGCACCTACTCAGCCACACATCGGGACTCGTCCCCCATGCATTCGATGACCTGCTTGAGTCCAACGTACCATACCCAAAAATCGTGGAAGAATTAAAAAACGCCCCTATCGTCAACAAGGTCGGAATCCAGTACGGCTACCAAAATATGTTGTTCGGCCTCATCGGAGATCTCATTGAGACTGCGACAGGCCGATCCTACGAAAATCTGGTAAAGGATCGATTATTCATGCCCTTGGGTATGAAAGACGCTTCAATGGGCTGGGATGCATACATGGCAGCGCCCAACCGGGCTCACCCGCATATCAGGAGAAATTACCTCTGGAAAGTGGCGCGCGATAAACAAGCCTATTACTCCGTCCTCCCCTCCGCTGGGATAAACGCCAGCATTTCCGACATGGCCCAGTGGCTTCGTGCCCAAATGGGAGGAATGCCCGAGATCATTCCCCTCGAAGTGCTTCAAGAAACATGGACACCCATCATACGAACTCCCGGCGAACGAAGAAAATACTACTGGAACGGACGTGTGCGTGACACTTATTACGGCATGGGTTGGCGAATATTCGACTATGCGGGATACACGATGATCACGCACAGCGGCGGCATCCAGGGATATTTAAGCCAAATTGCCTTCATCCCAGATCAAAATATCGGCATCGTCGTGCTCATGAATTCCCAAAGAATCGATTTCCTGCTGCCCACATTTTTCGACATGTTTCTGAAATTGAACGAACTCTAGTCTGATTAATTCACAAACCACGGATGAACACGGAGTAAGACACGGAAATAAAAAAACACGATCAAATTGGTTTATGGTTATGTTTCAGATTATTTCTTGTTAATTCTCTTCATTTTAATCCAATGTTTTTTCTTTATCTGTGCTGTTCCGTGTTTATCCGTGGTGAATAATTCAGACTACATATTCGAGGCATAAATCCATGAAAATATTCCTTTCGATGATGATAGCTGCAGCCGTCTCGTTGAATGCAGTCCTGTTCGCTCAGAGCAACGAAACAGCAAAAGTCGAGAAAGCCAACGAAGTGATCGAAGACATCATGGACATCCCGGAAAAAAGCATTCCCCCGCAGCTCATGAAAGACGCCTACGGAATCGCCATCATTCCTGATGTCTTGAAAGTCGGCCTGGATCTCGGTGGCAGATACGGCAAGGGAATCTTGGTCGTGAATAACCCGCATGAAAATTGGAGCAATCCTACTTTCATTACCCTCACAGGTGGCAGTATCGGCTGGCAAATCGGCGTCCAATCCACGGATATCCTGTTGGTATTCCGGAATAAAAAAAGCGTGGATGCCATCTTGGAAGGAAAATTCACACTCGGAGTCGACGCGTCCATCGCTGTTGGGCCCGTGGGAAGACACGTAGGAGCAAAAACGGACATCGAGTTCAAGGCGGAGATCTACTCCTACTCCCAGAGCCGCGGACTCTTCGCCGGGATCGCCATCGAAGGAGCAGCCCTCCAAATCGATCACGACGCCAACGACGACTTCTATAATAACCGGAAAATAACGCCCGAAGAAATTTTATGGGGTCATGTGCCCAACGCACCCGACTGCGCGCAAGAACTCCGGCGCACGTTATCGAAATACGCGAAAAGATCGGAATAGGGAGAACCGTACTCAAATGGCTATTCTTATACTTATGCCTGGGAGAGACACCTCCGAATTGATCGGACAATTACGCACGTTCGAGCCCGATGTCGACGTCCGTGTTTGGCCTGAGGTTGGAGACGAAACCGACATCGAATTCGCCATTGTATGGAAGCATCCTCACGGCCTCCTCCAACAATTTCCCAATCTAAAGGCCATCTCCTCTTACGGTGCCGGAGTAGATTTCATCCTTGGCGATCCCGGTCTGCCCGAGAAAATCCCCATTGCGCGCGTCGTCGATCGGACACTCATTCAAGATGTGGCCTTGTATGTCGTGTCCGTGGTGTTGAACCACAAACGTCGGCTGGCAGAATATCATTCAAATCAAAGTCAAAAAAAATGGATGCCATTTCCCGAGCATCCGATGAATACGGTAGGTATTTTAGGTCTCGGCCACATCGGTAAAAAAATCGCTGAGAATTTTGCATGTCTCGGTTTCGATGTCCTCGGTTGGGACAGGAAACGCCGACAGATCCAAAACATCCGATGGTTCGGAGAGAACCAAATGGATGAACTATTGTCTCGAACTGATTACCTCATCTGCTGCCTGCCGCTTACTTCGAAAACAAAAGACATTCTGAATGAAAAAACATTCAGCAAACTCAAACAGGGAGCCTACATTATCAACGTGGCGCGCGGAGACCATCTCGTGGAAGAAGACCTTATAAAAGCCATCGAAGCAGGCCAAGTTTCCGGTGCCTGCCTCGATGTGTTCCGCACAGAGCCGTTGCCTGAAAACCATCCCTTCTGGAACCACCCGACGATCACCGTGACCCCCCACATCGCCGGCATCACGAATCCCCAATCCGCCGCAACACAGCTCTATGAAAACTATCGGCGCGTGAAAGCTGGAAAAAGACCGGTTCATACGATCGATAAAAAACAGGGGTATTAGTAAAGACGTTTTCATCTCGCAGTGTAAAGGAAAAAGTATGGCCGAGATTCGATTATTCCCGCCCAAGGGCGTGTATGCCGCAAGCCTCACACCCATGAAGAAAGACCTGAGCGTGGACCATGACAGGCTCGCAGCACACTGCCGGTGGCTTCTTCAGAACGGCTGCGACGGCCTCGTCATCCTCGGAACGACCGGTGAGGCCAATTCGCTGTCCGTAACTGAGCGTATCGATTTGATCGAGACGCTCGTCGAATCCGGACTGCCTGCCCATCGGCTCATCGTCGGCACGGGCTGTTGTGCCGTACCGGATACCCAGACACTCACGGAACACGCACTCCGCTGCGGTGTCGGAGGCGTCCTCATCCTCCCCCCCTTTTATTATAAACGCGTGACAGACGACGGCTTATTCGCCGTCTTCGATAAAGTCATCCAGCACGCCGGCAATTCCCGACTCAAAATCTATCTTTACCACTTCCCCCAGATGAGCGGGATACCCTTCAGCGATACGCTCATTGAGCGATTTCTGTCCGTCTACCCTGGCACGATTGCAGGCATCAAGGACTCCAGCGGCGATTGGAATCACATGAAAACCCTCTGCCAAACCTTTCCCGACTTTGAAGTCTTTGCAGGAACGGAAAAATTCCTGCTCGACATCCTCAAAGCCGGCGGAGTCGGCTGCATCTCAGCAACCGCCAATGTGACCTGCCGGCTCATCGGGGAAATCTATGCAAAATGGAAAACCGAGGATGTACACGCCTTACAGGAGCGTCTCACGAGGATACGACAAGCGTTCGAATCCTACTCCTTTGTCCCTGCACTCAAAGTATTGATGGCTGATTGGACCGACGATCCGAGCTGGGAGAACATGCGTCCTCCCCACGTACCGCTTAAAGAAGAGGAAGCCGAAGCATTGAAAACGGCTCTTAAAAATCTTGATTTTCAGCCCGAAATTCGGACACACGTCCCATAGGAACAACCCCATGAAAAAATGGATTCCATGCGCCATCGCTTTCATCGGAATCGCGATTTCCTGTGCCAATGAAGAAGAGTATGATAATATCAATAAAAACCGGCAGCCACAACCACGCCCGAGAACTCAGATCGTTCTCCTCGGAACCGGAACGCCAAATGCAGAGCCGGATCGTTCAGGACCCGCAACGGCCATTGTCGTAAACGAAACATCCTACCTTATCGATTGCGGGCCGGGCATCGTTCGAAGGGCGGCTGCCGCCTATCAGAAAGGCGTGAAAGCTCTGGAAACATCGAAACTCCAGACTGCTTTCCTGACCCATCTTCACTCGGACCATACGGCAGGCTATCCCGATCTCATCTTCACGCCCTGGGTCCTGGGCCGCGACCATCCTCTCGAAGTATACGGCCCGCCGGGAACGAAAAAAATGACCGAGCATATCTTAGAAGCCTACAGTGAAGACATTCGCGTACGTATAAAAGGACTGGAACCCGCTAACAGCGAGGGGTACAAAGTCGATGTGCACGAAATCACTCCGGGAATCGTCTACAAGGATGAGAATGTCACAGTCAAAGCATTTCCCGTGCATCACGGCGATTGGGATTTCGCATTCGGCTACCGGTTCGAAACTCCGGATCGCATCATCGTCATCTCCGGCGACCGTGCACCGGACATCGACATCGCAGAGCACTGCAAAGGGTGCGACGTCCTCATCCACGAAGTCTATTCGATGAAGGGATTCAAAACGCGGCCCATGCAATGGCAGAAGTACCACGCCGACTCCCACACATCCTCTATCCAACTCGCCAGACTCGCAGCTAAAGTAAAACCGAAGCTTTTGATCCTCACGCATCAGCTCCTCTGGGGAACCACCCCGGAGGAACTCCTTGAAGAGATCCGTCAAGGATATGACGGGAAAGTCGTCTTCGGGAACGATCTTGATATCTATTAGGAATGAAGATGCCTTTGAAAAGTCAAAAAAAGGTTGTAAATTTGCATTACGAATGCAAATCTGCATTCATAATTACAATATTTCAGAATTTATAAAGTAAATTTGAGAATAATCAAAATGGATGACATTATAGATGGCATTATAATATTATCACCTTTTATTTTCTGGTTCATCATCTTCATTGTTCGTGATTATTTTCGAGCTAAAGAAAAGGAAAGAGATCGCGAAGAAAGAAAAAAATCAGCAATAGATGCTGCAAAATTTATTGAAGGTCAGATGATTTCAAGCCGATATGAAGCAGCAAACGCAGTTAGTTGGGTATTAAAATATTTTCATAATATTCATTTGGAATCAATTGTAGTTTTTTATTTAAACGAGACGAATACATGTGTAGAAGCTGTTGTTCGATTTGGAAATGAACAATCAGTTAATTTCCCAACCGAAGAAATTTGTAGTATGGCACAAACTAAGGGAGCATCCAAACTTGTCATCGCTCATAATCATCCTCGGAATCGTTCAACCCCATCTGATAATGATATATATTTTGCTGTTGATCTACTACAGAACGATTGTATGTATAACCTGGAAATTCTTGATAATCTGGTTTGGTGCAATAATGGATTAAAATCAATTCATAATACATTGCGT
>JBDRSZ010000456.1:0-3799 GCA_043824415.1 bacterium
TGAATTATTCACCACGGATCGACACGGAACAGCACAGATAAAGAGAAAACAGAGGATTAAAATGAAGAGAATTTACAAGAAACAATCTGAAACACAATTATAATCCGATTTAATTATGTTTTTTAATTTCCGTGTCTTACTCTGTGTCCATCTGTGGTTTGTGAATTAATCAGACTAAAGTATCAAAGGAGTTTGCTATGTTAAAAAATATCATCCATAAGGAAATTTTAGACAACGTCCTGAGTCCCAAATTCGTTTTTACTTTTTTACTCTGCGCCATTTTAATCATTATTTCCGTGTACACCGGCATCAGTAATTATCGAGCGGAACTAAAAGAATACGATTCCGCTGTCGCTTTGAACAAGAAGAGTTTGGAGAGTCAATCGTCCTGGCAGACGCTGGCCGGCTTGGGGACGAAAATTACGAAACCCCCTGAAGTCCTGGGCACGATCATCACGGGCATTCAGGATGCAGTGGGGAGGAATGCGACAGTTAATATCGTCTACGATCCGCAGTTGATCGATTCGAAGTACGATTCGAACCCCGTGTTTGCTATTTTCGGACCTCTGGATCTTACACTCATCGTGAAAATCGTACTGAGCCTTTTTGCGATTCTGTTTACTTTTGATGCGATCGTGGGTGAAAAAGAGCAAGGGACGTTGAAGCTTTCTCTATCTAACCGCGTGCCCCGCGATCAGATCATTTTAGGTAAGGCCATCGGCAGTTTTATCAGCCTTCTCGTTCCGCTTGTGATTCCCTTTTTAATCGGTATGATCATGTTGAACGTTTTTCCAGACATTTCGCTGGCCGGACAAGATTGGGCGCGTATCGGGTTGATCTTTCTGTTCTTCCTGCTGTATCTGTTGGTTTTTTTCACACTGGGTCTTTTTGTCTCTACACGGACAAACCGATCGTCGAGCAGTCTGTTCATCCTGCTGTTCATTTGGGTTACGTTTATCTTTGTCGTTCCCAAGGGAGCCGTCATCGCGTCTGAGCATATTAAGCCCGTTCAATCCGTGTACGATGTCAATTCTCAGAAGGATGCTTTTCTCCAGGAAATTCAGGTGTCCGGCCAGCAGCGGGTGCAGAAATGGATTGAGGAGAATAAAGACTTTACAGGCCCGGAGCGTCAAGAGAAATTCCGGCAATTCTACACGGAATTGCAGCAGGACCTGACGGCTCAAATCGATGCGAAGAACAAAGCCATCGAGGATGCGTATCAATCGCAGAGACGCGCACAGCAGATGCTCGCTCTGAACCTTTCGCGGATCTCTCCGGCATCGGCTTTGACGTTCGGCGCGTTGAGCCTTGGGAAAACGGGCATTCAAGAACACGAAAGGTTTGTGAATTCTATCAAGACGTACAAACCGATATTCACGCAATGGGTGACTGCCAAGATGGGTCAGAACCTCGATTTCAACAACGTGCAGCAGCCCAGGCCGGTTTTGGACGACATGCCCCTGCACGAGTTCGTTCCGATGAGCTTGGGGGAATCGTTCTCGCTTGCACTTCCTGACTTGGTGGTCATGGTCTTGATGATCATCGTCCTGTTCGCAGGCGCGTTCGTGTCGTTCTTAAGATACGATATTCGGTAATGAAGAAAGATCGATGAGAGCTTCCCGTACGAAAAATAGGTTAGGAGGATACGATGCGATTTTGGACATCTGTTTTCATCTTTCTTTGTGTCCTGCTCATGGGTGTTCCATTGGCATTGGCCCAAAAAGGAGAGCAGATCAAGATGACAGTCCTTTACGACAACACTATTTTTGCTGAGGGAACCCAAGCAGATTGGGGCTTTGCCTGTCTGATCGAGGGCACGGAGAAGACGATTCTGTTCGACACGGGAACGAAGAGTGATGTGTTGCTGCACAATTTAAAGCTCCTGAAAGTGGATCTTGAGAAGGTGGATCAGATTGTGATTTCTCACAATCACGGCGATCATACAGGCGGACTGTCATCGGTCTTGGATCGGAATTCAAAGGTGTCGGTCTATTACCCGTATTCTTTTCCCGAGACGTTCGTGCAGAATGTGAAGGGGAAAGGGGCAGTGTCCGTTCCCGTGGATAAATCCGTCGAGATATGCAAGCATGTGTATTCGACCGGAGAAATGGGAGACCAGATCAAAGAGCAGTCGCTCATCGTGGACACGCCCAAAGGACTGGTCATCGTGACAGGCTGTTCGCATCAGGGGATCGTCGATGTCCTGAAGAGAGCGAAGGAGATCTCCGATAAGGATATTTATTTGGTTTTCGGAGGATTTCACTTGATGCAGCATTCGGAAGCGCAGGTCAAAGAGATCATTGAAGCATTCCGGTCGCTGGGCGTGAAGAAGTGCGGAGCGACACACTGTACCGGAGATGCGGCCATCGATCTTTTCCGCAAAGCTTTTTGGGAAGATTATGTCCGCATGGGAACGGGGAAGGTGATCACGATTTCAGAATAGTCGGTTAGATTCATATTATTGAAGGCCGGGTGGGCTACAAAGTGAATGCTTTCTGAATGCCCAGCCGGCTTTTGTTTTTTCCGAAGTGGTGCAAATATATTGGTTCGATTTGTTTGATCTGTGTTTAAATAATTACTTTTGTATATAACATTGCACATAACCGGCGCGCGCCAACAGTTACTTTCAAATGGGATAATTTTAAAAAGAACAACTCCCTATTAGAAATGATGGCTCGCGTTAGCGTCCGAGTTCATGCGCCGGGTTATATGCCTATTATTAATCACATAAGAATTGTCGCACTTAATACTTGAACTTACGCAGTCCATGCCATTCTTACTTTAATAAAATAATCTTTCTAACCTGTATAAATTCCCCAGACTGTAATTTTGCGAAATAAATGCCGCTTGAAAATCCCTCTGCTGACCAAAGGATTTCATAGTGGCCGGCAGGCTGGCTGGCATTTACTAATGTATTAATTTCTTCACCAGATATATTATATATCTTAAATGTTACTTTAGATAATTTGGGTACAAAATAATCGAATTTTGTATTAATGTTGAATGGGTTAGGATAATTCTGGGACAATAAAAAATTTTCAGGTGATTGGTTATCAGAATTTACATTAACTGTTTGAATCAAACGAATGTAATCAATTTCTATATCTCCACTCGTAACAGATGGATCGAGCCTAATCTGTGAGATTCTACCTTCCCATGTTCCTACTAATCCCATATCAAGATTGTAAATTATAAATTTATTACCCGGAGATATATTGAAATATTTTACCTTATTTTCATCCCATATTTCATCTGTAATCGTTGTAAAATAAATTGAAGCTATATTACCAGCGCTTATCTTCATTCTGATCTCTATGGTCTTACATACACCTGCATCGATATCAAGGGCTGAATAAATCTGCATATGAGGATCAGTACCTGTTGAAGAAGTCTTTAATGTTCCATCAGAGACTGTGAAAGGGGTCAGTTGATTCCATGGAAGCCAGCCCTCTCTATCACCATCTCGATTAAACTCCCAGGCCGTAGTCGGGCTTTCATTCTCCTTTAATGAGTAGATTACACCCCTTGCGTCCAGATAGTTTCCAGCTATCAGGTATGCCGTTGTTTTGATAACACTGTTGGACGGGATATCGGATTGTACTAGCGGTGCTAAGAAATTTGCCCCGTGACTAGGAAATTGCTGCGCAGCCCAATATGGACAATGAGGTACTGTATACACTGTCAATCCAAATCCATTACTATCTACAAAGGAAGCCCAATACTCCGTCGGTCGAAAAACTATACCGCCACCTGGGTATGCTGGCACCGATTTCTCTGCCAAACTATTTCCACTCCAAGG
>JBDRSZ010000457.1:0-9058 GCA_043824415.1 bacterium
CGTATGCTGATACCTGATTATCTGTTTGGAACTTTATGAGCGCAGAAGGCTGGTCAAAGAATTTCCATCCATCTGGTTTATCTTCCTCGGCGGCCTTATACCACCAGTGATCATCCTCGCAGGAGTTTGTATCCATAAGCACGCCTGTCCAGATAGGCTTGACCCCCCAGCGCTTAGGAGGCCAGATGCCGTGTTGCCTCGCAGACGGGTTGATCAGGTAGGCAGCTACCATCGAATCGAAATCCACGCCGTCCACATCCACGCCGTGACGGCGCAGAACGAGCATGTCGTACTTGATATTCTGACCGCACTTGCGAATCCGCGGATCCTCTAAAATCGGCCCCAGCTTGTCAAGGACGATTCGGCAGGACGTGCCATCCTCAGCAGCAAAGAGATCTCCCCCGGGAACTCCTTCAGGCAGGAGCACGGGAATGTAGACCGCCTCCCCCAAGCTCCACGCAAAAGAAAATCCGACGATGTCCGCTGAGATGGGGTCCAGGGAAGTCGTTTCCAAATCCAGCGCGAACATCTGGACCTTGCTCAGCATTTTGACGAGACGTTCTAAATCCTGAATCGTTCCAATCGTCGAATATTTTCTCTCAAATCCATCCTCCGGCTTTTCTAAAAATTCTGGAAGATCCCGCAAAAACCGGCTGAATTCGAGTTCTTTAAAAAGCGAAACAACGGCATTCCGATCCATCGCCTCGACCCGAAGATCGGAAACAGACAGGTCCAAAGGAACGTCCGTCCGAATCGTCACCAGATCCTTCGAAAGGATAGCCTGCTCCTTGTACGCCTTCAATTTTTCCCGGATGCTTTGCTTTTCCACCCGATCGGCCTGGTCGAGCACGTCCTCCATCCGCCCCCACGTTTCCAGGAGTCCCAGAGCCGTCTTCGGGCCGATGCCTGGCACGCCGGGCACGTTGTCCGAACTATCTCCCATCAATCCCAGGAGATCGACCACCCGATCCGGCGGGACGCCCATGCGTTCCACGACTCCTTCAGGACCGACGAGTTCCGAATCACCACCGCGACCCAAACTATACATTTTGACTCGGTCGGACACGAGCTGCATGAAATCCTTATCGCCCGTGACGAGATACGTTTCAATGTGTTCCGCCTCGGCCTGCATCGCCAATGTCCCCATCACATCGTCCGCCTCGTACCCTTCCGCCTCAACGAGCGGAATGCGAAACGCTTCAACGATCTTCTTAATAATGGGAAGCTGATCCGCCAGCTCGTCCGGCATCTTCTCTCGCGTCGCTTTGTACGCGGGGAATGCCTTGTGACGAAACGTCGGTGCCGCCATATCGAACGCGCACGCGATATAGTCCGGCTTCTCCTCTTTCAGAATCTTCAGCAATGTGTTCGTGAATCCGAACACGCCGCTCGTGTTCACGCCCTTGGAGTTGATGAGCGGATTCCGTATGAATGCGAAGTACGACCTGTACGCGATCGCCGTGCCGTCCAACAGGAAGAGACGACTCATTTTTAGATCAGGATCTATCATGCTAAAATCATCCCGTTTTACCTTGCCTTGTCCACCGGTTGCATTGAATCCGATACATAGGGATATTGCACGGAAATCACTTTGACCCTCATCGGCGAATCACTGCTGACACGGCCGAAATAGGCGAACGGATGCTTCGCAATGTGGACTGCAGCCAAGAATTCTGCGTAAAAATTCTGAGATGCGTACGCGAACCTTCTGCTCCTGTATTCCTCAACAATCCGTACGACTTCTTTTGTCCGGAGCTTTCGCACGGCATTCAGTACACGATTCAAGCCGCAGTTGTATGCCGTCACGGCCAATGGCCAGCTTCCCAACACTCGAAAATTTTCCTTTAGATGCTTCGCCGCGGCCTCCGTAGAGAGCACGGGATCCGTCCTCTCATCCACTCCTCTTTGGATGGTGAGATACTGTTTTCCGGCCGCTTTCGTGAACTGCCACAACCCCACCGCGCCGTCCTTCGATCGTGCCTCAGGATGGAAAGAAGATTCGATGTGAGGAAGGTAGGCAAAATCCTCCGGCAGTCCGTGTGCTCGGAGTATATGCCGAATCGTATCCAAATAACAGATTGAACGGGCGAGTCCTTCCTCGAATGTCTCCCTCATTCCGTTCTGCACGTGTACCCGCTCGGCAGCCGCGTGTAGAGCTTTCTTGTCCGGTTGATCGCCGAACAGACGATATATCCGGGATTCCTCCTCGGTGAGTTCTTCTTCCTTGACGTCGTTCTCGGATAATTTTTTAAGGATGGAGGCCACCCTCTCCGCTTCCTCTTTAACGAATTCTGCCTCCTGTTCCTTTGTCATCCAAGGATACGGCGATGACGTTGAGAGATTAAAAATCCGGTAGATGCGATCCGGTTTCTCGGCGTCGTGAATGATTCGATGGCGGTTCGAATACTTCGTGAAAACGTCGAGCCAGAATTCGACCCGTTCTTCCAAGCCCTCGGGAACGGACAGTGGCCTCACCATGTCGTTTCCTTCGAGGCAGCCGACGATCATCGCCGTCCCGATCAGTACACCAAACATTTTTATTCGCCTACCTCTGCTATCGACCGAATACGTTCGATCCGTTTCTTGAGCGGTGGATGACTGTAGAAGAAAAATTCGACGAGAGGATGGGGCTCGCTGTCTGCTTTGTTCATCCTCCCCAATTTCTCGAGTGATGAAATAAAATGTCCTGCGCCCCTCATCTTATCGACGGCAAATCCATCCGCCTGGCGCTCAAAACGCCGGGAGATCAAATTCTGCAGTGGAGCGGAGACAAGACCCAGCCCCATCAGGAAAAGTCCAAGGAGTGGAAGCGCTGCCAGCTCATCCCCGCGTACGCCGCCGAACCTTCCCATCGCAAGACGATACAGTCCATTCGCCGTAAAAAGACCACCGAAACTCAGAACCAACCCGATGAGAATCCCCTTCCACAGATGGCCGTGCCTGTAATGACCCAGCTCGTGGCTTGTAACCGCCTCGATCTCTTCCGCAGAAAAATGCTCCAGAAGCGTATCCGCGAGCAGAATCCTCCGCGTACGACCCAAACCCGCGAAAGCGGCGTTTGCCTTCTTCGTGTTCTTGCTCAGGTTGAATGTAAAAATACCCGACACATTCAAGCCCACTCCCTCTGAAAGCCGTTTCAACCGCACTTTCAAAGACTCATCCTCGATAGGAGTAAAACGATAGAACAAAGGAAAGATTAAAACCGGTCCTAGTTTGACCAAAAGGACAGAGAAAAGAAAATACAGAAAACCCACCGGGATCCACCAGAATACGGGAAAACGTCGGAGAAGACTGTAAAATACCAACAGAAGAGGTGTAAGAAGAGCCACGCTCACAAGCATCCCCTTCATCTCTTCCCAGCACCAGCGTCTAAAACTCTGGCTCGAAAGCCCGAACCGGTGCTCCACAACATATCCTCCGTAAAAACTCAGAGGAAGATTGAGGAACATCTCAAACGCACCTAAAATAATCATGAAGAGCAGGAAAGCCAGATACGGCTGCATCGTTAACCCTGAAATCCATCGTTCGAGAACGCCTGAAAAACCCGTGAATAGGATAGCCAATATAAATCCGACTCCCACAACAATCGAAACCAGGGAGACAAGTATCTTAATCCGGTTGTATCGTTTGACCTCTTCCAAAGCAGGAGGATTCCCATCCGACCCTTCATCCACCGGAGATGTGTCTCCCTTAAAATCCTCTTTATTCATTACAAAATCCGTTCCAAAAAACTGCAGTAATCTTCATGTTGCTTAGTCTGATTAATTCATAAACCACAGATGAACACGGAGTAAAATACCAAAATTTAAAAAACATAGTTCAATTGGTTTATGATTGTGTTTTAGATTATTTATTATTGAGTCCACTTTAAAAAGGGGGATCACTGATGCCATCGCTTTCATAACATATTGTTTTTCTGTACAGAATTTTTACTCTTATAGCGATGGCATCGGTTTTTAAAGTAGGCTCATTATTAATTTTCCTCATTTTAATCCAATGTTTTTCTTTATCTGTGCTGTTCCGTGTTGATCTGTGGTGAATAATTCAGGTTAGTTATCTATTATGCAAATGCCCCGCAGGAGTTGGGGCAACATCTATCAACAACCGGAAGAAAATCGACCACCTGTTTCGATTCTATCGCATCGTCTCTATTAAGACCACAGCAAAGGCCGCGATCGCCTCGCTCCTTCCGACCGCCCCGAATCCTTCATTCGTCGTGGCCTTCACCGAAACCTGTCCACGCTCGATATTCAGCGCATCGGAAATCCTATCGACCATTTCATCCTTGAACGGTGACAGCTTCGGAGCCTGAGCCACGACAGTCGAATCTGCATGAACGACGCGGAAACCTTCGCGGCTTACCATTTCTCCTATGCGCCGTAAAAGGAAAAGACTCGACACATCCTTGAATTCCGGATCCGTATCCGGAAAGTGCTCCCCGAGATCTCCCAACGCAGCGGCTCCTAAGAGAGCATCCCCGATCGCATGACAGAGAACATCCGCATCCGAATGACCCTCCAATCCTTTCTCAAAAGGGATAACCACGCCCCCCAGTACAAGACGTCTCCCTTTCACCAACGCATGCACGTCATACCCAATCCCCACTCTCATTCGCCTTCCTCCTCGGCGAACACGCAGGCCAATCGGAAATCCTCGGGGGATGTGATCTTGATGTTCCTCTCTTCACCCTCTACGATTCGAATTCGGTATCCCATCCGTTCTACCAGAGCCGCATCGTCCGTCGAAACCGTCCCATCCCTCCGTGCTTCAGCGTACGCTTCTTTAATCCAATCCGCCCGGAAGGCCTGCGGGGTCTGAACGAGCCACACCTCATCCCGATTTAGCGTCTCTTCCACCCATCCGTCTTGCCCGCGCTTCACCGTATCTTTCGCCCGAACCGCCAAAACAGCCGCTCCTTCTTTTTGAGCCGCTCTCACGACCTTATCGATTTTCCCGACGGATACAAAAGGGCGAACCGCATCGTGAACAACGACAATTTTCGCATCCGCAGGGATCGATTCCAATCCATTCCAGACAGAATCCTGTCTTTCTTTCCCCCCGGAAACGACCCGTGTCACTTTTCGGATTCCCCATTCTGCGATGGTCAGTCTGGCATTCTCCACCTCATCCGCTGAAACGACGAGAATGATTGTACCCATCAGGCGGGAGCTTTCTAATTTCTCTAAAGTATGAACGAAGATCGGTTTGCCGCGAAGAGTCAGAAATTGTTTGGGTATACGCCGTCCCATCCGCTTCCCACATCCAGCCGCGGGTACGATGGCTGTCACTTTATCCGTTCCAGCCGCCAAGGTCCCTCCGGATTTTAAGCAATAAAACGAGTTCTGTGATACATCCAACGACGCTTCGGCAAAGCATCACAAAATCAACATCGCATCCCCGTAAGAAAAGAATCGATACTTCTCCCGAATGGCCTTCCTGTAGGATTTGAAGATGAATTCACGACTCCCAAACGCGCAAGCCAGCATCAGAAGCGTCGATGCGGGCATATGAAAATTTGTCAGGAGCATATCCACGATGCGGAAATCGTACGGCGGGTAGATAAATTTATCCGTCCAGCCTTTATCTTCCTTTACATGGCCATCCGTCGTGATGGCGGACTCCAATACCCGAACTGCGGTCGTGCCTACGGCAATGATACGTCCTCCGCTGTCAATCGACTCGTTGATCATCCGCGCTGATTTCTCTGAAATCTCAAAGTATTCGGAATCCATCTTATGGCGTGTCAAATCCTCCACGACGATCGGTCGAAACGTCCCCAATCCGACGTGCAGCAGAATCGGTACGATCTTCACACCCCGGTTCTCTATTTTCTTAACAATCTTCTTATCAAAATGAAGTGCAGCCGTGGGCGCCGCGACCGCCCCCCTCTTCTTGGCGAATATCGACTGATACCGCTCTTTATCGATATTCTCGGCTTCCCTCTTGATGTATGGAGGGAGCGGTATCTTTCCGATCTTGTCGATGATTTCATTAAAATCACCGTTGTATATAAAACGAATAACCCTGCCTCCCGAAATCGTGTTGTCCACGACTTCACAGTTGAGAAGGCCTCCCACGTTCAATTTATTCCCAACCCTGACCTTCCGAGCCGGTCGTACAAGAACCTCCCAAAGATCGCTCTCCAACTCCCTCAGAAGGAATATTTCGACTTCGGCATTCGTTTTATCCTTGATTCCCGTCAGCCTCGCCGAAAAAACCTTTGTCTCGTTGACGACCAGACAATCTCCCTCTTTGACGTAATCCAGGAAATCCTTAAAAGGCCGTTCTTCAATCTGTTGCGTATCCCGGTGAAGGACCATCATTCGGGAATCGCCCCGTTTCCGCGTCGGATACTGTGCTACGAGCTTATCAGGGACGTTATATTTAAAATCGGAAAGTTTCATTCTACTCTCCTATAGTATTGCGAGTAAAGTCTTCGCTTTTTTTACTATAAATTTAGGATCAGAAGATACCATCGTATTTCAAAAAAGTGCGCCTTCGGCGCGCTATGAATGGGTTGACAACGAGTATTTAAAAATCGTACTAAAACAGATCATCCTGTCTCGACCTCTGATGAGGAATACCGAGCGTTCCGTAAGCCAATTCCGTCGCCTGCCTTCCCCTGGGTGTGCGCTTGATGAACCCTTCCTTGATGAGGAATGGTTCATAAATCTCCTCAATCGTACCGCTGTCCTCGCTCACCGCAACCGCTAAAGTGTTCAGGCCCACGGGACCGCCGTTGAATTTTTCGATGATCACGGAGAGGATCTTCTTATCCATCTCATCGAGACCGTAACAGTCTACATCCAGGCGTTCCAATGAATTGGCAGCGATCTTCTTCGTGATCCGACCGTCTCCCTCAACCTGCGCAAAATCTCGGACTCTCCGCAGAAGACGGTTGGCCACCCTCGGAGTCCCGCGAGAACGCGTCGCAATCTCCCGCACGCCCTCCTCATCCACCTCGATTTTGAGAAGACGAGCCGACCGGGAAAGAATTTGCGACAGCTCGTCGGGCAAATAATAATCCAAGCGGTTGACCACGCCGAATCGACTCCTCATCGGAGCGCTCAGGAGACCCGCCCGAGTCGTCGCACCCACCAGCGTAAAATGTGGAAGATTCAGACTGATACTCCTGGCATGAGGCCCGCGGTCGATGACGATGTCCAGCCGAAAATCCTCCATCGCAGGGTACAGGTACTCCTCCACGACCGTGCTCAGCCGATGGATCTCGTCTATGAAAAAAACATCGCATGCTTGTAGATTCGTCAGGATTCCCGCCAGATCGCCGGGATGCTCGATGGCAGGACCCGTGGCCGTCTTGATGTCTGCCCCAAGCTCCTTGGCGATGATAAATGCCAAAGTCGTCTTCCCCAATCCCGGAGGGCCGTAAAAGAGTACATGATCCAGCGCCTCGCCCCGTTCCTTTGTCGCCTGGATGAATACCCTTAGATTTGCCACGATCTTTTCCTGACCCACAAACTCTTTCAGAATCGAAGGTCTGAGTGACTGATCATAAGCCTGTTCACCCTCTAAAAGAATTGGATTCGTGATTCTTTTATTGTCTACTTCGTCAATTGCCATAACGCTACACCTGTCGCAATGCCCGCCGGACAACATCTTCCACCGCAAGTGATGGGTCTTCCTTCAACACGTTTTGGACGTGGAGTTGCGCTTTGGATCGTTTGTAACCCAACGACACCAACGCCAGCACCGCCTCCTCCCCGATGGGCGTCGCAGGGACAGAATAAATTCCTTTCGCTCCTGTCTTTCCTCCATCAATCTTCTCCCGAAGTTCGAGCACAAGCCTTTCTGCCGTCTTCATACCCACGCCCGGCGCGGATGTCAACGCCATCAGATCTTGATTCAAAACCGCCCGTTTGAAATCGTCCACGGAAATTCCCGAAAGAATTCCCTGCGCCAAGCGCGGACCGATACCCGTGACTGAAATAAGCAGTTGAAAAAGACCTCTCTCCTCTTCAGTGGCAAACCCGAAAAGCTGGAGCGCATCCTCTCTCACGTGCAGGTGGGTCAGAATCCGCACATCCTCTCCAACCTCTCCGAGCGTTTGGTAACTCGAGAGAGGAATTAAGAGTTTGAATCCCACGCCTCCCGTCTCGACAACGACATGGGTCGGCGTCTTCTCCGTCAGCTTGCCTCGAATGCTGGCAATCATGCCTTCCTCCGTTCCAACTGAGCATGACAGCCGCTCTCTCGTAGACCATGACAGAGAGCAACGGCCAGGCCGTCCGCTGCATCCTCCTGCAGACCCTCCGCCGGAATGCGGAGCATCTGGGCCATCATCCACTGCACTTGATCTTTCGAAGCGCCCCCGCTCCCCAAAACCGCTTGTTTGACTTCCCTCGGTGCGTATTCGGCTACGGGAATGCCTTTTTCCACCGCCGCCAAAAGAATAACCCCTCTGGCGTGGCCTAAACGAAGCGTCGTCTTTGCGTTCTGACTGACGTACACTTCCTCCACCGCAAGCACGTTTGGATGGTGTTTATCTAAAAGATCGGATACAAATCCGTGAATCTGTTTCAATCGATGAGGGAAATGAAGTTTGTGATCTACCCGAAAAAAACCATGATCGACGGCGCTGCATCGTCCTCCTTCCATACGAACGAGGCCGTAACCAACGGATCGAGTTCCTGGATCGATGCCCAGTACAAGCAAACCCACATTATCCCTCGATCATGGCTTCATCGATATCAAAGTTGGAATACACCTGTTGAATATCGTCCAAATCCTCTAACATCTCCATCAATTTAAGAACTTGTTCTGCCTGTCTTCCCTCAACCCGGACCGTTGTTTTGGGAATTGTGGTCACTTCGGCGGAGGCGATAGGAATCCGATTGGCATCCAGCGCTTCATTCACCGCGTCAAAAACCAACGGCGAAGTCACAATTTCGTACGCATCGTCCTCCGTCGTCACATCCTCAGCGCCCGCTTCTAAGGCCAATTCCATCAGCCTGTCCTCTTCGCAGTCCTTCTGAAGGATAGTGATCAGTCCCTTTTTCTCGAACATCCAGGAAACACAGCCGGACTCTCCCCTCATGCC
>JBDRSZ010000458.1:0-9470 GCA_043824415.1 bacterium
GTGTTATTCCGTGATGATCTGTGGTTAATTATTCATTTCAATCTGCTATCATGCGGTGACGACCGCCAGTGCGATGGAATTCAATTTGGTCATCGCGCTGTCCGATCTTGAAAGCAGAATGATGGGTTTTCGCGCACCTACGATCAGGCCGGCGATCTTCGCACCGGCCAAATGCCACAGCGCTTTGCCCAAAATATTCCCGCTCGCGATGTCCGGCACGAGCAGAATGTCAGGATCGCCGGTGATCTTGCTGTCAACGCCCTTGATGCGCGCCGCCTCGGGAGACAGAGCGATGTCCAATGCCAAAGGTCCTTCGACCTCGACATTCCCCAAATCCCCCTTCTTCGCCATCCTCACGAGAGCTTCCGCATCCACCGTCTCCGGCATGTCTGTATTGACCGTCTCGATGGCGGCCAGCACGGCTACTTTGGGACGCTCGACGCCCAATTTCTGCATGACCTCGACGCCGTTCTTCAGTATCCCGACTTTCTGCTCCAGAGTAGGCCGAATGACCATTCCCCCATCCGTGCTCAGCAAAAATTTATGATAGGTCGGCACTTCGAGCAGAGCGATGTGACTGAGGAGTCGGTCCGTCCGTACGTTGAATTTTTTATTCAGCACAGCCTTGAGGAGCGTCGGCGTTGACACTTTTCCCTTCATCAATCCGTCCGCTTCACCCGCGTGCACGAGCGCAACGGCTTTTTCAGCCGTATCATTCTCCTTTGTTCGATGATGCACGGGAATGCCCGAAAGATCGAACGCTATTTCCTTCGCGAGGGCCGCGATCTTCTCTTCATTCCCCACGAAAACGGGCTTCAGTATCCCGTATTCCAGACCCATCCTCACAGCTTCTAAAACCGCCGTGCTTTCGGCCCCGGCAATAGCGATTCTTCCTCCTCCCCTCTTCTTCGCTTCATCGAGAACCATCTGAAAATTGGTCAACATGAAAACTCCTCAGAATAAATCCTCGCGCAGATTTATCCGGATTCCGAGTCATCCTCTAATTCGATGAGTACTTCTCCGGCATCCACCTGCTGTCCCGCAGCCGCATGGACTTTCTTCACCCTCCCGACTATCGTCGAGCAGAGTTCCGTTTCCATCTTCATGGCCTCCACGATGGCAAGGCATTGACCGTCCGTCACCGCGTCTCCCTCCTTAACACAGATTTTCAGCACGCTCCCCGGCATGGGCGCCGCGATGATCCGCTTCGTCTCGGCAGCGCCTCCGGTCTTGACGGCGGCATCTGCATCCTGTTCATCTGGGAGGGAGAAGGTATATATCTCTCCGTTCACGGAGACGTGTAAAGTCCGCCCATCCTGCACCGCAAACACATTGTACGAACGATTCCCGACCATCAGGGACAGCCAGCCCGGGGAGATCTGCCGCACATCGACTTCCCACAACCCATCTTCCGTTTCTGCAACGGTCTTTCCGTCCCGTGATTCAAGCGAAATGCGATAAACAGAATTCTTGTGGATGAACCCGTACTCCAACACCGACTCCTTTCAGCGTTCTCCGATGCGCCAACGTCCCACCGTCGTCCAAGGCGACGCTGCTGTTCTTTTTTTCATCGGCATTCCCCGGTTTTCTTCCATGCGGGTTTGGACGGCTGCCGCGACGAGAGCGATCCGGAATGCTTCATCGCTCTCCGGCGCTTTCCATTCCGAACAATTTTTCTCGATGAAATCCGTCGTCGTGTCGCCGCGGACGAACGCGGGGTGCTCCATCACATGCTTCAAATATGGAATCGTCGTCTTGATCCCAAGGACGACATACTCGGACAGAGCCTCCGTCATCCGTTTTCGGGCGCATTCCCTGTCCTCCCCCCATGCGATGAGTTTGGCAAGGATAGGATCGTAGTACATCGAGACTTCGCAGCCCGAATAGATGCCCGAGTCCACGCGAATGCCGGGCCCCTCCGGATTCTTCAGGAACAGCACTTTTCCGAGCGATGGCAGGAAGTGGTTCGCCGGTTCCTCTGCGTAGATCCTGCACTCTATGGCGTGCCCGCATTGATGGAGATGTTCCTGAGACAGGTCCAACGGCTCTCCCGCAGCGATTCGGATCTGCCACTTCACAAGATCGACCCCAGCAACCATCTCCGTGATCGGATGTTCCACCTGTATCCTGGCGTTGACTTCCAGGAAATAGAAATTCCGGTCTTCATCCAGCAGAAATTCGACCGTCCCTGCATTTGTATATCCTGTCGCGCGGACGACTTCAACGGCCGCCTCGCCCATTCGTCGGCGGAGTTCCGAGTCCAGAACGGTCGAAGGCGTCTCCTCGACGATCTTCTGATGTCTTCTTTGAATCGAGCATTCCCGTTCGAACAGATGGATCGCTTTGCCGTATCGGTCGGCCAGCACCTGGAATTCAACGTGCCGCGGCCGTTCGATGCACTTTTCGAGATAAACGGAAGCGTCTCCGAAAGCGGATTGGGCCTCCCGCATGCCTGCTTCCACGGAACGCTCCAAATCCTTTGGATCGCGGACAACACGCATTCCTTTTCCTCCGCCTCCTGCCGAAGCCTTGATCATCACCGGATACCCGATTTTCTCGGCCTCCCGAAGGAAGGGCGCGACGGATTTCCCGGTCGATTTCATGCCTGGGATAATGGGCACGCCGATCTTGGACAGCGTCTTTCTTGAAGCCACTTTATCCCCCACGAGTCGCATCGCCTCCGCGTTCGGCCCGATGATGACGATCCCCGCCTCATCGCAAGCGGTAGCAAATCGATGATTCTCAGCCAGGAACCCGTATCCCGGATGAATCGCTTCCGCGCCCGTCGTCCGAGCGGCTTCGATAATCTTCTCCATGTGCAGGTAGCTTTCCAGAGGCGGAGACGGTCCGATGGCAATCGCTTCATCCGCCATCTGTACGTGCAGGCCGGATCGATCCGCCTTCGAATAGACGGCTACTGTCCGGATACCCATTTCCCTGCAGGCACGAATCACGCGAACTGCGATTTCTCCCCGATTGGCGACCAATATCTTCTTAAACATGGAATTCCTTCTCATACACAAAAATAGTCAATGTTCAAAACTCCAGCTTGTTGAATATGATAATCGGGACTGGGGGCTCAGGATTCGGGACTTGACTGCCACACCTCCTCCTGTCTCCTGTCTCCTGTCTCCTGTCTTCTATCTTCTCTTTCGCCCATCACCTATACGTCTGATGAATTTACAAACCACGGATAAACACGGAGTAAGACACGGAAATTAAAAAAACAGTGTTAAATTGGTTTCTGATTGTATTTTAGATTATTTCTTGTTTACTCTCTTCATTTTCATCTAATGTTTTCTTTATCTGTGCTGTTCCGTGTTAATCTGTGGTGAATAATCCAGACTAATTTTCAATCCTCCAATTCGGTTTCCGCTTCTCCAAGAAGGCGTTCATCCCCTCCTGGCCTTCCGGGCTGATCCGCAGCTTGGCGATGTCCTCTGCCGTATACGCTTTGGCCTCCTCCAACGCCATGCCCGGAACCACTTCAAGGAGTTTCTTGCACACGGCCATGGCCTCGGGGCCGTTCATTAGAAAACGATTGACCCACCCGCGCACGGCCTCGTCCAACTCGTCCAAAGGCACGACCTCGTTCACGAGACCGGCTGCCAGCGCTTTCTTCGCGTCGATACGCTCGCCGGAAAGGAAGAACTCCCTGCACCTCATCTCTCCCGCGCGCTTGATCACGTACGGCGAAATACACGCCGGCACCAACCCAAGCTTCACCTCGCTCAGGCTGAACACAGCGCCCTCCTGCGCCACGACGATGTCGCACGCGGATACGAGACCCATTCCGCCTCCGATGGCCGCGCCGTTCACGCGAGCGATCGTCGGCATGGAGATCGTGTACAGCAGGTGCATGCAGTCCGATACGCGGTTCGAATCTTCGATGTTCTCCTCGTACGAGTAATCGACCATCTTCCGCATCCAATTCAGATCGGCGCCTGCGCAGAAGGATTTTCCGTTCCCGGTCAGCACGACGACGCGGACTTTTCCCTTTTTTCGATGCAGCTCCTGGAACACCTCGATCAATTCGATGAGCATCGTATCGTTGAACGCGTTGTGGATTTCCGGACGATTGAGTGTGATCTTCGCGACAGGTCCTTCGATTTCAAAAAGCAGTGTTTTCAAAACACCTCCAGCGCTTTCATTTGCGAGTACAGAATAACCAATCTGCAGAAAATATGCAAGCGAAAAAATGCGAACCACTTTTTCATTGCGAATGACCACCATTCTTTAGAAGTTGATCGCCCTGGATTTCCAAATCCAGGGCGCAAGCACATGGGGCTTTCGACTCATGGCGGGTTTGGAAACCCGCCTTATTCCCACCCAGGGTAAGATACCCCGGGCGATCAGACAGTGCATGGCGATAACCTCAGCACGAATGACGAGATCGATGAAAGGGCACGGGAAACAATGTGATTTCGCTGACGTATGATAGAATACAAAAATCCATTGACATCCACGATTAAATACGAGGAGGGAAGAATCGTATGAAAAAGTCATGTATCGTTTTTTTAAGTCTGGTGTTCATGCTGTCGATTTCCAGTCATGTATTCGGCGGTGACGACAAAGCGGATGTTGGGGAGGTCATTAAAAAATCCTACTTCAACGGCGCTTTCAACGATCTGGATACGGAGAGAATGAGAAAGGGATTTCACTCCGACTTTGCCATCTTCTCAGCCAAGGGGAAGGAAATCAACAAGTATCCCATCGCCACATGGATCGAGGGAATCGAAAAGAGCAAGAAGGACCCCGATTTCGATGCCTCCCGTTCCAAGATGGACTGTAAAATCATCAGTATAGACGTGACCGGTGGATGCGCCGCGGCCAAAGTCGAGATATTCAAGGACGGCAAGCAGATCTACACAGATTATCTTTCCCTGTTAAAATTTGAGGACGGGTGGAAGATCGTGGCCAAGGTGTATCACGACCACGCCCGTTAAATTGCAGTACATTTTTCAGGAATCAGAAGGGGATTCTTTTCAGAGGATCCCCTTTTTTATCGGTCGAATTATTCTCTTGGAGATCGGTCAACTGATTGGATTGTCCTGAAAAATCCGTCTATTTTTTTATTGCAAATTTCTTCGAAATTGGATACCTTTTAATCGCGCCAATTTATCGCCCTGGATTTCCGAATCCAGGGTGCAATCACCTGGGGCTTTCGCCCCGTGTTGAGTTTGGAATTTCCCGCCCAGGGCAGTATACGAGGAGAGATCATGGGCGTTTTTTCGCAAAGATATGGAGAGTGATGATGGAGATTATCGATTTCCGCGTGCGACCGAGGACTGAGTTCTTCCTGAAAGGCATTGTGCCAAAGGTTCTCCCTGCCTATGAGAAGTACGTGGAGTTATTTCACATGGAGCCGCGGATCAAAATTACGTCACTCGCCGAGTCAGTAGTCGAAATGACTGCTGCCTCCATCACTCATGGTGTCATCTTCTCGCCCAACGCTTCCGGAAACCACACGGTCCATGAAGCGTGCAGCCAGTTTCAGGACCACTATTATGGCCTTGCCGGTATCGACATCACCGAAGGTGTGACTCGGGGCGTCGAAGATCTTGAGCGCGCGTATGAAGAGTTGGGACTTTTGGGTCTATGCCTCAGCCCCTTCATGACCGGTGTCCGGCCTGACGATCCGCGCTATTACCCGCTGTACGCATTGAGCGACCGCAAGGGGAAACTCTTGCAGATCCATTCGGCAGTCCACTTCAACCCGGCTGTTCCGCTCGATATCGCGCACCCGAAGTACATAGACCGTATTGCTGTGGACTTCCCCAACCTGCGGATCGTGATGTGCCATGCGGGTTACGGATTCGGGACGCTGGGACTCAGGATCGTACAGCGACACCGAAACATGTTCGCCGACTTTTCGGGACTCCATCCCAGAACAATCGGACACGAATACATCGCGGCCATCAACGGCTTCCTGAATGAAAAGGCGATCTTCGGCACGAATTACCCGTGTCTGGAGTTCGGTATCATCAAAACATGGCGCAAATTGTTCGGAGATCGGACTCAGCAACGTTTCTTCTGCGACAACGCAAAGCATGCCCTGGGTATTGAGAGCTGAAAGATTGACATGTGCGATCCCATCCGAACACCTGTCGATCCCTTTTCTGAATATGGACTCTACTTCGAAAACGACTCCTATCCGAAGACGGATTTCACGCAAATGGAATTCCGCGGGGCTGTGGACGAGAATGCCATGTGCGACGCCTTCGAGGAGGCTGTCGCTGCTTTTCCTGTATACCATAGTCACCTTCATCAGAAGTGGACCGGCGGTCACTTCCTCCTCTATTGGGAAACCGATATGGTGCGGCGCAATCGATTGATCGTGGAGGACTGCCGAAACCGCGCTCCGAGGCCTTTCGATCCCATGCGTTTTTTTACCCAATATTTTGGCGAACGCATGCAACGGCGCATCGACCTGAGAACAGAGTTTCCGCTCACGGGCTATTTGCTGCGCGTTGACAACGACCGTTATATCTTCTCGATCTGCTACCACCACATCGCCATGAATCCCCAAAGGGGATACCGTATGCTCACGGACATGCTGGCCCGTTACCATATGAAAGTATGCGGTGTCTCTCCCCCCTGGTCTCAACTTCCCGGCATGGCGTCCCTCGGTCGTCAGCCGAGGCAGAGCACCAAGGATATACCGATGCGTGCGAATGCTCTGTTTGCAGCAGAATATGCACGCTCGATCCTTTCGGACCTGATTCGGCGCAGACCGGCTGTTCAGCTCGCCTGTGAGCGCAAGCTGAACTACCGGCGGGTCCATGGGCGGCACAGCTTGCGATTACGTTACGACGATCCAATCATACTCGACGCGCTGGTGTCGAGGGCAGCTCGATCCGGCGCGCAGCTCAATGACATCTGGATGGCGTTGACCCACCGCACCATCACTCGCTGGAACAAAGAACACGATGCGCCCCATGACAATTTCAAGACAACGCTCATCGTCAGTCTCCAGGGCAGACTGAAACTGCCTGAGCATGAGGGTGTCGGACTCTCCTGCCTGAATTTTCAGACCACCGACCTGCACAGAGCGGACCTCGATGAGCTGATAACCCATTTCCGACAACGCCGTTTCGGCATGCTGAGGCGCATGACAGATATACGCTTCTACAAGCTGATCTCCGACGCATTTGCCTCGCTTCGCTTTATGCCGCTGCGTTTGCGAAAGAGGATATGGCCCCCCCTCATACTCACGGTTCCCATTGCCGCGTACGTCTCGAATCTGGGCGTTGTCTGGCCGCGCATCGAAAACGATCGACCCACAATGGATTCGGCCGTGCTTGGAGCCGGCGGTTTCGAAATCAGCGATATCCATTCGAGTCCTTCCCTCCTGCGCAACGTCGGGCTGGGTATTACCACGCGCGTTCACGCGAGACGACTGTTCATCAACTTTGTCTGCGACAGCTTCCGCTTCCGTGAAGAAGAGGCCAGATCGTTGGTGGCCATGTTCGCCGATGAGCTGACTGAGGCCGTGTCCTGACGACACGCTGCGCCGGGAACGGGTAAGTTTAAATAGAGCATACTTAAATAGACAAACATTTTTAGTTCATCACGGATTATTGTTGGTAAAACGTTAAGCATATGCGTATTGTTTTTAGGAAGGGACGGGAGAGGTAAATGGCCTTTTTGACAGCCGCGGTCCACGAGGAATGTAAATCAACCATAAAAGGGGTGGGCATTTCTCGACGCGTCGACACATCGATGCGTCGGGAAGCATAGAGGTGGAGAAGGGTGGATAAAAAGCATTCTTCAATGATTCACCTCACCGATGAAAAAAGGCATTCCCGCCTGCCGGCGGGCAGGCAAAAAGGCCGGTTCTTTTGTCTTCAATATCAAAACATATAATAGCTTGATCCCGCTGTGCGGGGGTTCTTTTCTTCTCAAGAAAAGAACAATGATTTCATTGGACAGGGAATGCGCATATCAATAAAACGACCGACTTTAACCAATATGATCTGTAAAGAACCACATTTTTTCTTTGATTGCCATGGATTTCCGAATCAAGCGAGCAAACTTTAAAAGATGCCATCCCTCCGAGGGATTGCATCTTTCGAGATAATACTCTAAGACGTGTAAACCTTTGCGGTGCACTTCATGATTGAACGGAGGAGAATCATGCTGAAACAATTGATTATTTGCTTTATTGTGGTTATCGGCTTTTTGGTTGGCTGTGAAAAAAGCAATAACCAAAAAACAGTACTCGAAAAATCAGAGATACCCTACCTTGACGGAGAAAGCAGAACGATCATCCATCCCAAGCCAAGCCCTGATTTTGATGAAAGGGACTGGTTTGCTAACGATCATTGTTTTATCACCGACCATGATGGCATGCTGCATTGGATTGGAATTAACAATCCGTTTCCTCCGGAAGGGAAAAAGTTGTATCGCTATCACCCCTACCTGGGCCACCTTATCACCGATTCCCCGACGGGCAATTGGAAACGGCTTCCGTTTGCTCTAGATGAAAGTAAAGGCACAGAATATCTTGGCGCTCCTTTTGTGGTCTGGCATGAGGAATCCCAACGCTGGGTCATGGTCGTTGAAACCTTCCTGGATCAGCGTCGTCTGGAGGTATGCTGGTCTAAGGACCTGATTCACTGGGAGCGGACTAAAAAAGCGATTCTACCCAATAAGCTATGGATTTCTACCAGGGACCCGCATATCATGAAAGGAGCGGATGGGAAATATTGGATTCATGTTGTTTCCGCCGAAAATAATGGAATCAAACAATCTCAGGTTTTACGCATCAAAACGAAGGATTTCGAGTACTTCGAAAATCCTGTAACCATACTGGGCATCAACGACAACGATTGGGAAACGTTTATGGAATCGCCTTTCTTACTAGAAAAAAATGGTCTGTGGTATCTGTTCTTTACCTATGCCCACAGGCGCTACACAGAAACTCTCGTCATTGTTTCAGATAATCCTGATCATTTTGATTATGAACAGAACTGTCTTACGACGCTGTTCGGCCATGCAGCCGAAATTTTCACATATAAAAACAAAACGTATATTTCCTCCTGCGGTCCGGAAGATCATCATTTTATCAACACACATGGAGTCACCCTGGCTGAACTCAAGTGGGCCAAAAGATAGATTTCACTCATCTAAGGATGCTATCCAAAAAGTAAAAGATTTACCACAGAGTGCGCAGAGAAAACATGTAGAACACAAAGTATGATCGCCCTGGATTTCCTAATCCAGGGCATAAGCCTTCAAGGCAATCAGGTTATGCGAAAATCCCCATTTTCTTCTTGCATATCTTTTTTAAATTGATTACAATGAAATAAGTTATTGAATCAATTCGCACATTTTCTTAATGTCATGATTGTGTTGCGCATAGAATTCAAGCCATGAATAAGATATAAAAAATGAAGTTCGAATGGGACCCAAAGAAGGCGCAGCGGAATATAACAAAGCATGCGGTTTCTAAGGATAAAAGAAGAATT
>JBDRSZ010000459.1:0-2089 GCA_043824415.1 bacterium
TTCGTGCTCCTCATGACGAAGCCGTGGTCTGTTTCACCATCCGGTGAAAACCCGAACTCCGCATCTGTGGATGTGGCCGTTGAATCTGCAGAAATCGACGGTCAGAGTGCACAGATATCCATATTTGAGATGCACGATCCAGACATGATCTTCATCTGGCTCGACAAGAACGAAACACTCAACGGAGGGTAACATGTTCAATCCAAAATGGAAGATCCGGCGACAGATTCTCACCCATATGGGAATCATCGTCGCTCTGACGCCCAGACTTCTATACTCCCAGGATAAAACGCCCACAGTCGTTTTCTACGCGGCTTACATCTTCGAGGCGAAGACCAACGGGGACACGCTGGAATTCCCACTCATGCCCGAGGAGACAGCCATCGCCACTCTCGACAACTTCAGCGAAACCGCTCAGGGCTACATCCAAAAACTCCGTTCCATCTACTCGTTCCAGCATTTCTCGCTCCTGTCGATGATAGGAGGTGCGTTCACGATCGGTCTTGAGAGCAACGATGGATCCTTCGATGCGGGAACGCTTTACGGTCCTAAAAAATATCTTTTCACCCTCTCGGCATCTTGCAAATCGGGCCCGCAGGGAGATCTCTTACCCGTACGCATTGAAGCTCAGATGGACACGACCACGATAAAAAAACAAAAAATGACGGCCAGGAACAGAGTTTACCTTTTCAAAACGCTGTGCACCGTAAAACACGCCCATCCCCTCGTCATCGGCAGGCCCCTGGATTTCTACGAAGGCCGGAAGCAGGCCGTCTTCGTCGTCTTCACGCCCTTCTTCCAGGAATTGAAACAAACCGGGGACTACGACAACGTCGTGGCCAATTATCAAAAAGTCCTCCAGCTCACGGCGGGCAAAGACGATTTGGGAGGAAGAGCCCTCTTTAAGAAACTGAATCACTATTTCGAGACAAAGTTGAATAGAACGAACACGATGACCTACGAAGAGATCATCAATCCCTTACCGCCGCCTCCGCCTCCACCGACCGCACGAGAAGACTTACCTATGTTTATCCCTCACGACGACCCCCCCACGCCCATCGGAGGATATGCGGCAATCCAGAAAGCATTGACCTACCCGGAAATTGCCAGAAAATCCGGGATCGAGGGCAAAGTGACAGTTTGGGCCCTCATCAACGAAGAAGGCAATGTTGCTAAAACAAGTATTATGACCTCCCTCGGTCCCAACGGTTGCGATGAAGCCGCCATGGCCGCCATCAGTGCAGTAAAATGGAAGCCAGCGATGCAAAAAAATAAACCCGTGGCAGTATGGATTGCAGTTCCCGTTGAATTCAGACTGAAATGAACGTCACACAAAAGAGGAGGAAAATCATGAGAGAGAAAAAAATCGTTTTCGTCATCACAGCAGTATGTCTGACCTGCATGCTGTTCTTCACGGCCTGTTCAACTCTCAGGCAAACGGCCGCCCAACCCGAAGCATCGGCCAAGGCTGAAAAATTGTCTGCTTCCGACACCGAACCACAATTTGTTCCTTTTGACAATCCGCCCACACCCATAGGAGGATACGATTCGATCTATAAACACCTGGCCTATCCGGAAATCGCACGAAGAGCAGGGATCGAAGGCCGCGTCGTCATCTGGACGCAGATTAATAAAGACGGCAACGTCACGCAAACAAAAGTTAAAGATTCCCTCGGTCCCAACAACGGCTGCGACGAGTCGGCCATGAACGCCATCAAAGCTGTTCAATGGACTCCCGGCATGAAAGACGGCAAGCCTGTTAATTTTTGCTGGGTGGCCGTGCCCGTCGAGTTCAAACTTAAATAAAAACCGTATCAGCACTCAGTATCGGAAAAGGCGGAGATCCAACGCATGTTCTCCGCCTTTTCAATTCTCATTATATTCTTGGAGATCATGTTCATGAAAAAATTCATCATTCTCCTACTGCTATATTTATTCTCCATCAGATCGTCCGCTCAAAGCGTCGGCATCGATCCGTTCTACGGGTTTTTCATGAATGCTCAGTACGACAGCGCCCGCATGGTTCTCGAAAAACGATTGGAAATCGACCCGGACAATCCGCAGCTCCATTTCCATCTCGGGAAAACCT